>NZ_CEZPJD010000217.1:0-10788 GCF_983059655.1 Okeania sp. | reverse complement strand
CTTTTTTGACTAGACTTTAAACAAATTGAAAAAGTCTACTTTTTAGTATCGCCAAAACGTAAGCATTTCCTGCGGAATGCTGCGCAAACAGCTATTAGAATTTCCTAGGTCATGCTCCGCAAACAGCATTTAGCTTTTGAATTAATAATTTACTAACGTTAGCTTGTTACCTTTTTCTTTCCTGCGGACGTAATTTTGAATTCTCCTTCTAGGATCATTAAGTTAATAGCTGAAGCGCTGATAGCTGAGTGCTGAATGCTTACACCAAAACTGGCGATCGCTGGCTGATTGTTGTTATTAGACTTAGCTTGCTATACTATACTTTTCATAGTAGTATTTGTATTTAAGTATTCAAATAATAATATACCATTTTTAAATACATAATGAAATATTGGCTAATAAAATCAGAACCAAAAACTTACAGCATTTCAGAGATGAAACATGAAAAAACTTGCATCTGGGATGGAGTGAGAAACTATCAAGCTCGGAATTTTTTGCGACAAATGACCAAGGGAGATTTAGCATTTTTCTATCATTCTAATACTACACCTCCTGGCATTATTGGATTAGTAAAAATATTGGAAAGTGGCATTGCTGACCCTACTCAATTTGACCCAAAAAGCAAATATTATGACCCAAAATCTACTCCTAATTCCCCTCGGTGGCAAACTGTTTCTGTAGAGTTTGTAGCAGAGTTTCCTAAGTTAATATCTTTGGCTATTTTGAAACAAGAATTTAGCCCAGATGAATTGTTAGTTACTAAGAAAGGAAATAGGTTATCCGTAATGCCTGTTGCTAAAAATGTAGCAGAGAAAATTTTAGTCATGAAAGATGCTTTTTAACCTATATAGCAATGTGCGCTGGCATATTTACAAATTGCAGGAAGTGTCCAATAGCTAAAAGTCTTATATGATAAGCTTTTTATTCCCCCTGTTGCCTGTTGCCTATTGCCTGTTGCCTGCGCGCAGCGCTATAGCAAGGAAAAAGTTGCTTAGGACAGAGATTGATGATGAACCTGAGACAGAGAAAAGCTTTTACCACTGTTCCCTGTTCCCTGTTCCCTGTTCCCTGCTGCTGAAGGCAGAGAGAGGTACTGATAACTGATAACTGATAACTGATAACTGAAATTACTCCAACGCCAGTATTAGAAACGCTCACCAATACCGAAGTGGAAACGAGTATCACCTTCATCATTAATAGCGTAATCAACTCTAATTGGACCTAGAGGAGATTGTACCCGAATACCAGCACCATAACCTATACCATCTCCTGGTTTCTCCCGCACACCTCCAGGATTACCAACAACAGAACTTTGACTATCAAATACTGTTGCAGCATCAATAAATAAAGCGCCTCCAAGAAATCTAAATACAGGAAAGCGATACTCAACAGTTCCCAACAAAAATGTACGACCTGCTCCTAAAGAACCTTCATCATATCCACGAACTGTATTAGTTCCACCTAGAGGAAAAGCTTCATAAGGAGGTAAATCTCCCATTATATGACCAGCTTGTACGTTAAAGGCCAAAGCTTGAGGTCCATCAACGAAGCTAGTAAAATCTACTGGAATATAGAAACTGTAGTTAGCTCGTAAACGATTCAACGCAATCTCTGACGATCCTATAGGAATAGATTGTTCTGTACCAAATCTTAGCAAACTACCAGAAGTAGGTTGTCGGCGATTATTACGTCGATCGTTGACAATACCAAATTGAATAGTAAGTAGATCGTCTTCCCCAGAATCATCAATAGTCAATTTATTGCCTAATTCATCTCTAGGTTCAGTATCACCATCACTATCCTGAATTTCTACTCTCTCATATTTTAGTCCCAAAGAAGCTGTCCATTCCGGTTCAACAAATGGATTAGGAATAAACGGACGAGTAAAACTAACCCCACCTCCTGTACGAATAACTCGTGGGTTGTCACCATTAGGCAGATCTACATCGCGCTGATCGCTGTCTTCGTCAGAATCAAAAATCACCGAAATTGCCCGTCTTCGGAAAGCATTAACAGTGTAAGAAAGGCGGTGGTCATCTCCACCTACCCAGGGGTCAGTAAAGCTAATATCAGCAAGCAATAATCGTTCACCCACTTGAAACTCGCCGCCTAACTTCTGATTATTACCACCAATGTTTTGTTGTTGATAACTAACCGTACCAAATAATCCACTTGCAGAACTAACCCCACCACCAAACGCTAGAGAACCTGTACTTTTCTCTACAATATTCACAATCACATTTGCCTTGTTAGGATCGTCTGGTGCTGGTTCTAAACCCAACGTAACATCTTCAAAAATTCCTAAACCAAACACTCTCCTAATATCTTTTTCTGCTGTTTCTCGTTCAAATATATCTCCTGGTTGAAGTTGAATTTCTCTGGTGATGATATATTCACGAGTACGACCTTCAATTAAATTACCTTCTTCATCCGTTGTTGCTCCGTCTGCATTTATAAAGCGTACTTGAATATCTTGAATTTCTCCCTCTGCAACTTCTAGAATAACTGAACCATCATCATTGACTTGGGGAGCACCGATAACTTGTCCGAGAACGTAACCGTTATCTTGATACCACTGGTTAACTTGTTCGACACCCCCTTCAAAAATTTTCAGATTCAGGGTTTCACCATATTGCTCGCCGAATATTCTATCTACTTCACTTTCAGGCAATACTTGAGAGCCTTCTATTGTTACAGAGGTCAATACAGGGTTGGGTTCAACTTCAAAAGTTACCCGTACACCAAGGGGAGTATCTTCTGGTAATGCTTTCACGTTTCGGAAGAAACCAGTGGCAAATATCGCGTTAATGTCTCTCTGTAGTTGAGAGCGAGTTGTAGTGCGTCCAGCTTGAGTACTAATGACTTGATAAACTTGGTCTTCTAGTTCTCCGTCTACTCCGCTAACTACAACTTCAGCAACTAACACTAGAGGTTCTGCTTCTCCTGTAGAGGGTTCTGTTGGTTGTGATTGAGAAAGAGTAAATTCTTTTGATTCTGCGGAGGGTGCAGTATGGATATCTGCTTCTTCGGGGACTTTATCTTCTGGATATGAAATTTGGGCCAATTTATCTGATGGGCCTGATGTTAATTGATGTTGATTTTGAGTAATTTCACCATTGATTTCTTGAGACAGGATAGAAGCAAATTGTTTATTGATAGTTGGCTCTATTTTAGTTTCTATACCCTTTGCCAACTGTAATTCCTGAATATTTTCCCTGCTATTTTCAACAATTTCTGAGTTAGGAATATCAGCAGCAAATTGTTTATTGATAGTCGGCTCTAATTTAGTTTCTATACCCTTTGCCAACTGTAATTCCTGAGAACTTTCCCTGCTATTTTCAACAATTTCTGAGTTAGAAATATCAGCAGGAAATTGTTTATTGATAGTCGGCTCTATTTTGGTTTCTACACCCTTTGCTAACTGTAATTCTTGAGAACTTTTCTTCTGATTTTCGACAATTTCTGAAGTAGAAATATCAGCAGAAAATTGTTTATTTATAGTTGGCTCTACTTTAGTTTCTATACCCTTTGCCAACTGTAATTCCTGAATATTTTCCCTGCTATTTTCAACAATTTCTGAAGTAGAAATATCAGCAGAAAATTGTTTATTTATAGTCGGCTCTACTTTAGTTTCTATACCCTTTGCTAACTTTAATTCCTCAGAATTTTCCCTGCTATTTTCGATAATTTCTGAGTTAAGAATATCAGCAGGAAATTGTTTATTGACAGTTGGCTCTACTTTAGTTTCTATACTCTTTGCCAACTGTAATTCCTGAATATTTTCCCTGCTATTTTCAACAATTTCTGAGTTAGGAATATCAGCAGCGAATTGTTTATTAATAGTTGGCTCTAATTTAGTTTCTATACCCTTTGCTAACTGTAATTCCTGAGAATTTTCCCTGCTATTTTCGATAATTTCTAAGTTAGGAATATCAGCAGGAAATTGCTTATTTACAGTTGGCTCTACTTTAGTTTCTACACCCTTTGCTAACTTTAATTCCTCAGATATTTTACTCTGATTTTCAACAATTTCTGAGTTAGGAATATCAGCAGCGAATTGTTTATTAATAGTTGGCTCTAATTTAGTTTCTATACCCTTTGCCAACTTTAATTTCTCAGAACTTTTACTCTGATTTTCTACATGAGGAATATGAGCAGCAAATTGTTTATTAATAGTTGGCTCTACTTTAGTTTCTACACCCTTTGCTAACTTCAATTCCTCAGAACTTTTACTCTGATTTTCTACATGAGGAATATGAGCAGCAAATTGTTTATTTGTAGTTGGCTCTAATTTAGTTTCTATACCCTTTGCTAACTGTAATTCCTGAGTATTTTCCCTGCTATTTTCTACATGAGAAATATGAGCAGCAAATTGTTTATTTATAGTCGGTTCTAATTTAGTTTCTGAACTCTTTACCAACTGAAAATCCTGAGAACTTTTTCTCTGATTTTCTATAGTAATTTTATTACTATCTATATCAGTATTACTTTTCGATATTTTAGCATTAGCAGATTTTGAAATTCCAAAAGTTGTTGAAGCAGCAAAAATTATCACTAAGAACGGAGACAACCGCATATTATTCTATCCCCTACAATCCACACACCAGTTAAAGTTTTTCATACAAACTGTAAAATTGTACACCATTGCCAGGGTTCTCAACCCGTCTGAGCCAAAATCCTTTCTAAGACTTGTTGATATGCCGTTTCTACATTACCAAGGTCCCGACGGAAGCGGTCTTTGTCCATTACTCTCAAATTTGAATCAGTTTGAGATTGGTCCCAAAGTCGGCAGCTATCTGGACTTATTTCGTCCGCAAGAATCAAATTATTTTGCCAATCTAGGCCAAATTCGATTTTGAAGTCCACGAGAGTAATTTGGCATTGGTTAAAGAAATTTTTGAGAATATCATTAATTTTTAGGGCAAAAGTCCGTATTTGCTCTAATTGTTCTGGGGTAGCTAGTTCCATGATTAAGAGGCGATCGCGTGTCAAAAGTGGGTCTTGAAGACTATCATTTTTATAGCAATATTCTACTAAGGGAAACTTCAAAACAGTTCCTTCTGCCAATCCAGTTTGTTTACAAAGACTACCCGCAGCAATATTTCTCACAATAACTTCTATCAGCAAAATTTTCACCTTTCGGATTCTCATTTTATCTGCTTCAGGACAGTCAATAAAATGAGTAGGTATACCATTAGCTTCCAGTAGTTTAAATATGTGACTAGAAATGGTACAATTAATTCTACCTTTCCCAGTTATTGTGCCTCTTTTTTGAGCATTAAATGCTGTGGCATCATCTTTAAAATAAGTAAGTAATATTTCTGGATCGTCAGTAGTATATAAAATTTTTGCTTTACCTTCGTAAAGCTTTTGATTGGATGACATAAAAATTGTTGAATAGAAAAATAGAGTAATGAGCGATAATTATACCGTTTCACAGAAATCAGAAGTCAGATTTTATCGGCTAAAAACTTTGACAAGACAATAGTTTCAGGCAATTATTTGATATTTAAAGGAGCGAAATCATTTGTGACATCCTTAAAGTAAATTGTTATTACTAATTACTCTATTATGTGCTTATCACAGTATAAACTTAATGTCAATATCTTAAAAGGTGGAAAGATTGGTATAGACAAACAATAAGATTAGCTAAACCGTTGAGAAGCCTCACACCATAATTTTCAAGAGGAGTGTGAGATGAATCGGCGGTCAATGAATGGGACTCGACGTCTCATTCATTGACAAATTTTATGTTATAGTGGTATAAACCTGGGAAGCGCGGGCTAACAACTACCAGTGATGAACCATAAAAATCAAATAGGATATGGGGTTGTATCCCATAAATCCTAGTAATCTGTTGGGAGCGTAAAATCTTATTGTGGAACTAGATGCGTAGCTTTTTGCTGTGCAAAAAGGGCGGCGGGGCATCCCGTCCTTAAAGCTCGTGGAGTCCGATGCAATAGCAGGACTGCGAAGCGAGAAGCCTACACTATACCGAATGATTAGTGTGGGAGTATGTCACATTAAACAAAATTAATACTCAATGTCTTGTCTGAAGGTCTCTTTTCTGAGAGGATAATAAAAGACCGGAATTTCTGCAATCAGATCGAGGAATGAAACAGATGATGAATTGGACAAAATCTGTAGCAATGAGTACTTTATTATCAATTGCTGCTATTGGTAGTATGAGTCTTACTTCTGTAGCAGTAGGATCGTCTCAGAACACTAAAAGTGTAGAGCAGTCTATCACTACAATTCCCACTGAAGGTGAAGAGCAACTTGCTCATAGTTATGGTCATGGTCGTAAGCATTATGGCAGCTGTCGTCGAGTAGCAACTCGTCATCGTAACTTGCGAGTTAGGACATATCCTTGGGGTAGAATTATTGGAGCTTTACATCCAGGTGCTCATGTCCGTGTTATTAGCTACCGTCATGGTTGGGCAAGAATTTCATCTCCTTACTATGGTTATGTATATAGTAGTTATTTGAGGCATTGTTAAACCTCATCAGAATCAGATAAATTTTGCTAGGAGCGATCGCGGATAACTAATAGTTACCGCGGTCTTATCTTCTGAATAGCACCATTGTCGTCAAATTATCAAAAAATGTGTGTTGCTGATTCTGGGTATGATTTTGCCCCCCGAGCAAGCCAAAATTGGGGGGGATAAAACTCTAAAAGTCCCCCAAAATTGGGGGATTTAGGGGGCTTGACTAGAACCAAACAATCGCGCATTCATACTTCCATTCAGCAACGCAAAAAAATGTAATACCATTTTCGGTTAAATACTCAAAAATAACAGATAATACGAAGTGAAGAAGGTTTTTTTTCACTAATTAAGCAGGCATGATATAAAGTGAGATGTAGTTACAGGATCATAATAAAAATCAGTTTTTTTCAACGAAACTGTGAATGCAATCTAAATATAGAAGAATCAAAAACAAAGAACGACAGCGCCAACAACTAACAAAGAAAAAGGAGTCAAAATGAGCGATTCAATCATTGATTTACTAGACCAACTACCTAATGATAATCTAACGGTTAAAACACTCAATGCTCTAGATTTTGTAGTACCTGGCGAGTGGGAAAATGTAGTAGGTTTTGATAAAACTATTGAAGCAATTACAGGTGAGACCGATGCAGACAGAATTGTAGAAATTCGCAACAAAGCCATCGAGCTATACAATGACGAGGATAATGGATACCAGGGAGCTATATGGTATTACAACCTAGTTGATAATGTAGACGGCGCTCTTGCTGCAGCAGCTATGGCCGAAATAGTCAGTGAAAAAATCCCCTTTTTAAGCTTTTTAGGTGGCTTAACTCCCAAAGCTGACACAACTCAATCTGTTGACCTGTGTCTAAAAATTGTAGCAGAATTGATAGCTTATAGTAAACTCAATGGTCTCCCCATTCTTAATCCAGGAGAATTTGTCACCAACCTGACTGAAGAGTATAGTGGTCCATCTCTAATGCGAATGGCTGCTCTAGTTTGTCTTGATGGTTTGATACCTTTAGGTCCAGATTTCCTGCAAAAAGTACAAGATACCCTTGATGGAGAAGGTGAAAGTGCTTTTGCAGATAATGCAGTTTTTGGAGCAATTAGCGATACCATTCCTGGAGATGACAAATTTGGCTTTATTCGTGAGACCTTCGGAGCGGTTCAGGGGTGGATGGATAACTTGGTCGGGTCAGTTGGTTTAACGCCAGAAAGTATTTTTGACAAAGTTGGTGGCTTTATCGACTTTTCCGATGACGCTTTAGATGTTGTAGCTGCATTTCTAGATAAAACCACAAATTACTTTCAACATACAGGCACTCAATCTGTAGCTCGAAAGTTGATACAGCGTGCAGCAGAAGAAGCTTGAAAAAGGCAGAAGGCAGAAGGGAAAAGATAATTAATAAAGTCAGAAGTTATTTTTGTAATGGGAATTTGAGCAAGCCTTCAAAAACCCGATCGCCATTTCCCGGCGGGGTTGCGCGACCCAATTATTTTGATAATTCTCATTTCCATACAAACTCCATTTGATGGTAACGCTACCGTGATAATATAAAGTATTAGCCTTTTCAAACCAAAATGCCACTCCTAAATTATTTTGGGAGTGGGTTTTCCTTTGGCTATGGCGCTACGCGCAAGTCAGAGGTAAGTAGGGGCGAATGGCCATTTGCTGCTGCAAAGCTGCCGAATGCCGCCCGTACAGAAGTTAGAAGTAATTCCTGACTGAGTTTGAGTGTTTATAATTGCCCTAACCTATTTGCGTAGTGCTATATCAAATAAATAGACTCAGTGGACCAATATACATGACCAAAAAATAGGGTTGGTACTGATAACTGATAACTGAAATCACATTTACCCAGTAATAAATTATGAATGATTCAATTCGCTTTCTAATGTGTGCCCCCGACCACTATGATGTAGATTATGTAATTAATCCCTGGATGGAGGGAAATATTCATAAATCCTCACGCGATCGCTCCGTCGAACAATGGTATAAACTTCACGATATTATTAAAGAAAACGCGGTTGTAGACCTAGTAACACCTCAAAAAGGATGGCCTGATATGGTATTCACTGCCAATGCAGGTCTAATTCTGGGAAACACTGTTGTTCTCAGTCGTTTTTACCATAAGGAACGTCAAGGAGAAGAACCCCATTTCAAAGAATGGTTCCTAAACCAGGGTTTTATCGTTCACGAACTCCCCAAAGATCTTCCCTTTGAAGGAGCAGGAGATGCCCTCCTAGACAGAGAAGGTCGTTATCTTTGGGCAGGATATGGCTTTCGTTCAGAATTAGACTCCCACCCACTTCTGGCAAAATGGCTCGACATCGAAGTACTATCACTTAAACTTACAGACGAGCGTTTTTATCATCTTGATACCTGCTTCTGTCCTCTAACAGGAGGTTACTTACTTTACTATCCTCCGGCATTCGACTCTTACTCCAACCGCCTAATTGAAATGCGAGTGCCACCAGAAAAACGAATAACTGTCCCAGAAGCAGATGCAGTTAACTTTGCCTGCAATGCAGTTAACATCGACCAAACCATCATCATGAACAAAGTGAGTGAAAACTTAAAATCACTCCTTACTGAAGTCGGTTTCAACGTCATTGAAACACCTCTAAGTGAATTTCTCAAAGCAGGTGGTGCAGCTAAATGCCTCACTCTGAGAGTTACAGAGCCAATTATGCCCGATCGCTATGCCGTTGTCCAAGTTGAAAGTCGTACCATTCGTATGGAAGGACATTTACTAGACTCTGGTTTGATCAACCAAGCTTTAGATTTAATAGTTGAAGGTGGGGGTAGTTTCAAAGTTCTCAACTTTAATCTCGGAGAACAACGCCAAAGCACCTCCCTCGCTGAAGTGAAAGTTTCTGCACCTTCCCATGAAGTCATGGAAGAAATCATGAGTCAACTCATTGACATTGGTGCAGTAGTACCAACTGAAGATTTACAAGATGCTAACTTGGAGCCGGTGGAACAAGATGGTGTTGCTCCTGATGATTTTTATGTATCTACTATTTATCCTACTGAAGTTAGAGTAAAAGGTCAGTGGATACGAGTACAAAATCAAAGGATGGATGGAGCGATCGCTATTACTGAAACTGATGGTAAGATTCAAGCAATATGTAAAGTGATACGGGATGTAAAAATTGGCGAACAAGTGGTGGTAGATGTC
This sequence comes from Okeania sp., assembly GCF_983059655.1. Taxonomy (NCBI): domain Bacteria; kingdom Bacillati; phylum Cyanobacteriota; class Cyanophyceae; order Oscillatoriales; family Microcoleaceae; genus Okeania; species Okeania sp. Next base: position 1,112 of record NZ_CEZPJD010000217.1, on the reverse strand, counting down.
ATCGGTATTCGCTCTATCCGCAAAACAGAATCCCGTGAAAAACGAAATAAAGAAGAGTTCAGCTTTATGTCTTCTGGCGTTTCTAGCGAACGTAGAGTAGAGTTGGTTGTCGAACAAGTGGCTTGGGAATTACGGCAAGTTCGCGACCGTGGAGGCAAAATAGTAGTTACAGCAGGTCCAGTTGTTATTCACACTGGTGGTAGCCAACATTTAGCACATTTGATTCGTCAAGGATATGTGCAAGCGTTGTTGGGTGGTAATGCTATAGCAGTTCACGATATTGAACAATCACTGATGGGAACTTCCCTTGGTGTGGATATGAAACAGGGAGTTGCTGTTCATGGTGGGCATCGACATCATCTGAAGACTATTAATACTATTCGGCGTTGTGGTAGCATTGCTAAAGCAGTTGAAACTGATGTTTTGACCAAGGGTGTGATGTATGAATGTGTTAAAAATAATGTACCTTTCTGTTTAGCCGGTTCGATTCGTGATGACGGACCTCTACCTGATACTCAGATGAATTTGATTAAGGCACAGGAAGAATATACAGAGTTGTTGAAAGGTGCTGATATGGTTTTGATGTTGTCAACTATGTTGCATTCTATTGGGGTGGGGAATATGACACCTGCTGGAGTGAAGATGGTTTGCGTTGATATTAATCCAGCGGTGGTGACTAAATTGAGCGATCGCGGTTCTGTTGAATCAGTGGGAGTTGTGACTGATGTTGGTTTGTTCCTCAGTTTATTGGTTGCCCAGTTGGAGCAGTTGACAAGTCCTTATTCTGTGGCAAAAGTGTAAGTTTAGGAGTGAAGGAGTAGGGCAGGGCTGTTTAATTCTAAAGTTTGGCGTTGGCGGAGCCTAGTGGCAGCTATCGCCTAACTTCTGAATTGAAGGCAGAGCCATTAGACATCTCCATAAAAGAGGCAGTAGGCCGTAGGGACGTTGCATGCAACGTCCGTACAGCAGTAGGGAGGAAGAATTGATAATTTATGTGTGATAATTGATTTTATTTTTGATTTTTGGAGATGTTTATTAGGTCTCCCTAGTATGTAAAAAAACATAGCAGATTCTAAGTATATGGAGTACAAATATTAAAAATTAAATGATAC
>NZ_CEZPJD010000216.1:8281-10798 GCF_983059655.1 Okeania sp. | reverse complement strand
GCCTCCTCCAACAATAATCTGGCCAAAGCAGTTGATTTTCCCGATCCCGGCCGCCCCACCAATAAAACATGATTTGGGGCATATTCGCGCAAACCTTCCAAAACGGTCAACCGTTCAATTTTCTCTTCTTGTCTTTCCCTCTGTTTTTCCTCCGCAACAGTTTGTACCATCAAACCTAAATCCAAAAGTGGGGAAATATGTTGCTGTTGCTGAAGAGACTTTTTTCCTCTCACATCCGTCAGAGTATAAACCTCCCACCATTTAGCATAGTCCCGACAAACCGATTCTAGATAGGGTATCCACATGAAGTCAAAAGTTTTTTAAGTCAAAAGTCAAAAATCAAAAGTCAAAAGTTATAAGTTGGGATATTCAGACATATAGATATAAAGTGTGGTGCGTTACGCTACCGCTAACACACCTTACCGATAGCGTTTATGGGTAAGTCCTGGTATAATTTGAAATTTATAGCAAATTATATCCTTAAATATTTATAATACCATTTGAAATTATATCTATATTCCTTATTCCGGCGTTGCTGAATTGAAGTATAAATGTGCGGTTTGGTTCTGGTAAAGCCCCCTAAATCCCCCTATTTTGGGGGACTTCTAGAGTTTTATTCCCCCCAATTTTGGGGGGCTAGGGGGGCTTATCATACCCAGAATCAGCAACGCCCCTACTCCCTACTCCCTATTTTAAAAAATGAAAAAACAAGATAAAACTTTACCCTTAACCTTACTAGGGGCAACCGTATTAATGATTATTGGTAGTGTCGTTGGCTACATTGTAATAGCTTCCAGAGAAACAGTAGATAATTTGCCAGTAGGTGCTGAGGTTGTGCCTAAAGATGCAATGATGACTATTTCTGTCTCTAGTAACCCTAGTCAATGGGAAAAACTACAACAGTTTGGCACTCCAGAATCTCAAACTGCATTTAAAAATCTATTGGGGCAACTGCGCGATCGCTTCCTCACTACTTATGGTTATAACTATCAACGAGATATTCAACCTTGGGTAGGTGAGGAAATAATGATTGCTTTATTACGCAAGCAAACTCTAGAAGCAGCTAACTCTAATACTCCCGACTCTCCTCCTCCACCTCCAGCTCAACAAGCAACTGTAGTAGTATTACCCATCGCCAACCCAGTCAAGGCCAAACAAATTTTAGACCAACCACGCTCTCTTCAAGCAGGTAAATTAGTTAAACGTACTTATAGAGGTATTGAAATTACAGAAACGGAAGGAGTTCCCAAGCAAGATATTTCTGCTGCAGCATTGGGAAATCAGTATTTAGTAATTACTGACTCCCAGACTTCAATAAATCAGGCGATCGATATTTATAAAGGAGACGAGTCTCTGGCAAAAGTTCCTGGTTATACAGAGGCGATGGAGAAATTGGAAACTCCTTCACCTTTTGGTCTGATATATGTGAATATTCCTGTTGCTGCTGCTTATACTTCTAGTAAATCTATTACTCCTGTTTCTGAGGAAAATCTCAAACAACTTGAGGATAACCAGGGAGTGGCAGCTAGCGTAAATTTAGCTCCTGAAGGTATAAATTTAAAGGCTATTTCTTGGCTAAAACCTAATAGTCAGAAAAAGTTTACTGTAGAAAACAAAGCGATGGAAATGTTAAATAGAATTCCAGGAAATGCTTTGATGATGGTATCTGGCAGTAATTTACAGAAAATGTGGTCAGATTATGTCAAAGGTGCAGCAGCTAACCCAGTAGCTCCTATTAACCCAGATACATTGCGTCAAGCTGTGAAGAATTCAACTGGTATGAATTTAGACGAAGATTTTCTCAAATGGATGGCAGGAGAATATTCTTTGTCTTTGTTACCTATCCCTAAAAGTAAGGATGAGTTAAACAAATTTGCTGCGGGGTTTGTGTTTATGGTTAAAGCAAGCGATCGCCGTGCTGCGGATGAGTCGCTGAAAAAATTGGATGAGGCCATGAAAAACCAAGAATTTGAAGTAGGTGAAGCTATTGCCAGTGGAAAACCTGTGGTTAAGTGGACTTCCCCATTTGGTGGTTTTACTGTAATTCGTGGTTGGTTGAATGGAAATGTGGCATTTTTTACATTAGGAGGATCTGTAGAGAATCAAATTTTGCCCGCGCCAACAACTTCTATGGCTGAAAGTACGGTATTACAAAAAAGTTTACCACCAGAGTCAGAATCTTTTAACGGTAATTTTTTCCTTGATATTAGTGGGAGTTTCAACCCTCAAAATCTTTCTATTCCGCAACTACCTCCAAATCAAAAAGTCTGGATAGATGGTATGGAGTCTATTGGAATCACATCTATTGTAAGTAGTAATCGTACTACCCAGTATGATGTATTTGTGAAATTGAAAAAACCATGAAAGTCAAAAGTCAAAAGTATTCAATTCAAAAGTCAAAAGTATTCAATTCAAAAGTCAAAAGTCAAAAGTCAAAAGTAAGAATTTTTAAGTTTAAAGTTAGAAGTCTTTTCAATTCAAAAGTCAAAAGTCAAAAGTAAGAATTTTTAAGTTTAA
>NZ_CEZPJD010000216.1:0-8181 GCF_983059655.1 Okeania sp. | reverse complement strand
AGAAGTCTTTTCAATTCAAAAGTCAAAAGTCAAAAGTAAGAATTTTTAAGTTTAAAGTTAGAAGTCTTTTCAATTCAAAAGTCAAAAGTCAAAAGTAAGAATTTTTAAGTTTAAAGTTAGAAGTCTTTTCAATTCAAAAGTCAAAAGTCAAAAGTAAGAATTTTTAAGTTTAAGGTTAGAATTCTTTTCAATTCAAAAGTCAAAAGTAAGAATTTTCAAATTTAAAGTCAAACTCAAATGAAAAATCATATACCTATTACTGAGAGAGCTTTTGAATTTGCAATTAGAATTACTAAACTTTGTAACCTTTTAAATGAGCAACCAGGAACATCCAGATTACTAGCTAATCAATTATTTAAGTCTGGGACATCAATAGGAGCTAATTTAGAAGAATCACAGTCAGCTCAGAGTACTAAAGATTTTATTAATAAGCAACAAATATCTCTCAAAGAAGCAAGGGAAACCCGATATTGGTTAAGATTACTTATTGAAACTGAGATGATAGAATCTGAAAGGATAGCCAATCTTTTGGACGAATGCGAACAACTCATTAAAATTCTAGCTCAATCCGTAGTAACTAGCAAAAAAAAGCTGAATAATTAATTTATTACTTTTAAATTTTAACTTTTAACTTTTGAATTTTGAATTTTGAATTGAAATGCTTTTGACTTAAAAATACTTTTAACTTAAAATACTTTTGGATTTTGACTTGGAAATACTTTTGACTTCTGACTTCACATGACTTTTAATTTAAAATTTCTTACTTTTGAATTTTGAATTTTGAATTGAAATGCTTTTAACTTGAAAATTCTTACTTTTAACTTTTGGCTTTTAACTTAAAATTTATTACTTTTGACTTTTAACTTTTGAATTTTGAATTTACATGGCTTTTGACTTTTAACTTTTGACTTCTAAAAATTTCTTACTTTTGACTTTTGAATTTTGAATTTACATGGCTTTTGAATTTTGACTTCAAAATTGATGGCCGAGATATTTCTGAAACGGATGAGATAAAATAGCCAAAAGTTTGTCGGTATCTCTGATATAGTATTCACGCATATCAATACAGAGGAGATTACCTTCTAAGATTAGAAATTGCCAGATTATCCCTGTTGTTACAGCTCCATAAATGGGCAAATTTATATTTTCTCTCAAGTTAAATTTTTGAGCAGCAATCATTTCAGCCATACACTGGGGTAAACCTCCTTTAATATTTTCATTCTTGGCTTCAACTAATGTCAAAACTGGACGGCATATTTCATAAATTTCTCTTGAAGCTGTTAAAATAAAGTCACAAAAACCGTTTAATCCTAACTCAGAATCGATATTGAATTCTGAACCAGAAAAAAAACCTACTTCATTTTTATATATATGTCGGATTTCCAATAGGGTAGGGGCAATTAAAAGTTCAGAGCGGGCTTTTTCTGTATTGATAGCACTTGCCAGGGGAATATTTCGTTCTAAAATTTGTTGCAGAAATTCGCTTACTTTTACAGGAGTAATGTCAGCAAATAAATTTTTTGATTCGTCTATTGTCAAATCAAAGCGATCTCTCACTTCAGCTATGGTTTTAAATTCACTGTAGGACATGGACTTTGGCTCCTTGTTATGTTAAAATATAGCTCTTCCTAATGATAAATAGCTTAATTCATCTTCCATTCTGATAATTGGTAAACGAGGGGTTCTTCCTGGCTCAAATTCATTACCTTTAACTTAAAATTTAATTACTTTTTACTTTTAACTTTTGACTTTTGACTTAAAAGACTTCTGACTTCGTTAAAACTGATGACTGAACCTCTTGCTGGATATACTCTACCTGTATTTGCTTGTGCCGCTGCTGTAGCTGCGCTCCATTGGATACGTCAAAATATCTCGTCTTTACCTACTGTATCAATTAATTTAATTGAACCAACAGAAATTGTAGATATTCCTATTGAGCAAATAGCATTGCTGAAAAATAATACTGCCTTAGCTATTACTCGTTCCGATCCCGGTGATAATCTCGATCTAACTCGCAATACTCCTGTGTGGGCAATGGTAGAATTAGCGGAATTTTCTATAAGTGACGTTTCAGAACAAATTGTGATTTTGGGTGGTGCTGGAGTTGGACATAATATTAGGAATGGAGAAGCAGCTATCTATAGTTATGCACGACGACTGTTACAAGAAAATTTGAAACCTTTACTACAGTCAAACGAACAAATTAAAGTGACAATTATCTTGCCTGAAGGACATCAACTAGCAACTCGGACTTCTAATTCAGCTTTTGGTATAGTTGAAGGACTTTCTTTGTTGGGCACTACAGGAGTTTCTCAACCTTTGAGTGTGCCTGGGCAACTTGATGCTTATCGGGAGGAGTTACAACAAAAGGCAGCACAGTCTAGTTGTTTGGTGTTTTGTGTGGGAGAAAATGGTTTAGACCTAGCTAGGAAAATGGGAATACCACCACAGCAGACTATGAAAACAGCTAACTGGTTAGGCCCAATGTTAGTAGCTGCTGCTGTTGCTGGAGTAGAGTCTATTTTATTATTAGGCTATCATGGCAAATTAATTAAATTGGCTGGTGGAATTTTTCATACTCATCACCATCTAGCTGATGGAAGATTAGAAATTTTAACAGCTCACTGCGCAAATATGGGTTTGCCTACTTCTGTGCTACAAAAAGTTTTGGCTTGTACTACTGCCGAGGCTGCTTTGAAACTACTACGAAATTTAGATAAAGATAATGACAATAATTGGGTGGATATGGTATATAGGGCGATCGCCTACCGTATAGAGGAACGTAGTCAAGCTTACATTTTTAATCATAGTCAAAAACAGGTCCAAGTAGGTTCGATGCTATTTGACCGCGATCGCCAAATATTCCTAAAAACTGAAATTGCCGATACACTTTTTGCAGAAATTTGTTATTCTGTTAAGAATACCCTCAGCTAGAGTTAGGGTATTTGTAGAAGAAATTAATAATAGTGGATGAGGCGCGGGGGAAAATTAAAATAAATTGGTAAATTTTATAACTGGCTAGATTGAGTGACTGGTTTATAAGCCAGATTATTATCCTCTAGTCACAATACCAAAACATTTTTCTTGACATCCTTTCCCGTTATAATATTTGATTTAACGGGAGAAACTCAAACCTCACGATTTAGGTTTACTGCTTGAGTGGCACTTATCTAAACTGTTGCCAATCCCTGACAGTACATCTACACAGTCAATTTGGTCTACGATCTGCAAAGGCCACAGTGACAACTCAATGTTATCATGTTCCCTTTGTATCATAATTCTCAATGGAGTGCTTATTGTTTGTTTGGTCGCAATTCATATCCCGGTAAATTCGGAGATTATACCCGGAGAACTTATGACTGCCCAGAATGCGGTTTATCAATAGACCGAGACTTGTTTGCGGAGCATTCCGTAGGAAATGCCTCAATTAATTTAAGAAAGCGAGTGCTAATTGGTGAGGTCTCCTCAGAATGTAAGACGCACTCAAGAAATGCGGTCGGCTTGACCGTTGATGCCTGTGGACGGAGTGCTGCTGACAGTTCCGGTAGTTTGCGTAGCATTCCGTAAGAAAGCAGGAAGTAAACAGTAAAATGTTGCGCTTGTGACGTTTTATATCGGTTTTATGAAGCAGTTCTTAAAGCTCCATTTTTGATAAAACTAGCCTTGATGAAGAATTCGGTAGGAAAAGCGATACCTATTTCTAACTTATTTATGTTAGCCTGTCAGTTCTTAGCTTATTAATAAGTATAGAAGCTTTTGTGGCAGTAGGAAAAATTTAGCTTGAAACAAGAAGTGTGGAGAAACAAATTTTCCTCACCGAAAAACATATTTTTATAGCTTATAAGCTTGACCTGAAAACCTAGAATTCAGGAAAATTAACCTCACAAGTAAAAAATTATAGCACATTAACCGTGACTCTAACAAGACAGACAGAAGAAATTTCAGATTTCTCCACTCAATTTAATCGTCAGATGATTGTGATTCTGGACTTCGGTTCTCAATATTCAGAACTAATTGCCCGCCGGATTCGCGAAACTCAAGTATACTCAGAAGTCATTTCTTATAAGACAACTGCGGAAAAACTAGCAAATCTCAATCCCAAGGGAATAATCCTTTCTGGAGGTCCGAACTCAGTTTACGACCGAGTAGCACCTCAGTGCGATCCCGAAATTTGGCAGTTGGGAATACCAATTTTGGGTGTGTGCTACGGTATGCAGTTGATGGTACAGCAATTAGGGGGTGAAGTTACACGCGCTCAATTAGCTGAATATGGTAAAGCATCTTTATCTATAGATGACCCCACAGATTTACTGACTAATGTGGAAGAAGGCACAACCATGTGGATGAGTCATGGAGATTCTGTGACAAAAATGCCTTCTGGTTTTGAAGTGTTAGCTCATACAGATAATACTCCCTGTGCGGCGATCGCTCACCATGAGAAAAAGCTCTATGGGACTCAATTTCACCCAGAGGTAGTTCATTCTCTTGGTGGTCAAGCATTGATTAGAAATTTTGTGTACCATATTTGTCAATGTGAGCCAACTTGGACAACAGAAGCCTTTGTAGAAGAAGCGATTCGAGAAATTAGAGCCAAGGTAGGGGATAAACGAGTATTATTAGCACTATCTGGGGGCGTAGATTCTTCAACTTTAGCATTCTTGCTGCATCAAGCGATCGGGGATAAATTAACTTGTATGTTTATTGACCAAGGGTTTATGCGGAAGTATGAACCGGAAAACTTGGTGAAAATATTTCAAGAATCTTTTCATATATCAGTTGAGTATGTAAATGCTCGCGATCGCTTCTTGGCTAAACTTGAAGGAGTTACCGACCCAGAACAAAAACGCAAATTAATTGGCCACGAGTTTATCCAAGTATTTGAAGAAGAGTCAAAACGTTTAGGGCCTTTTGATTATCTCGCTCAAGGTACTCTTTATCCAGACGTAATTGAATCTGCTGACACCAACGTTGACCCCAAAACAGGGGAGCGAGTAGCAGTTAAAATCAAGAGTCATCACAATGTTGGGGGTCTGCCCAAAGATTTAAGGTTTAAGTTGGTCGAACCTCTGCGCAAGCTATTTAAAGATGAGGTCAGAAAAGTAGGTCGCTCTATCGGTTTACCAGAAAAAATTGTGCGACGTCATCCTTTTCCCGGTCCAGGGTTAGCAATTCGGATTTTAGGGGAAGTTACGGATGAACGGTTGAAAATATTACGGGATGCTGACTTTGTTGTACGTGATGAAATTGAACAACAAGGAATGTATCACGATTTTTGGCAAGCTTTTGCGGTGTTGTTACCTATTCGTAGTGTGGGAGTGATGGGAGACCAACGGACTTATGCTTACCCCATTGTGTTGCGGTTTGTTTCTAGTGAGGATGGGATGACTGCTGACTGGTCTCGCGCACCTTATGATTTGCTGGAAATTATTTCTAACCGCATTGTGAATGAGGTTAATGGTGTTAACCGAGTGGTGTATGATATTACATCTAAGCCTCCTGGTACTATTGAGTGGGAGTAATCGGAAGTTATAAAGTTGTATCTAACTTAGTTCAAAAATTTAGCAATGTCTTAAGCTATGCTTAGACTGCTATACATGAATGTGGAACTTAGAAAGAGAAGTCGGGTTTATTTGTTTGGAATCAAACATTTATGATATTTCCTCATAAACCTGACTTCTTGAAGTGGAAACTTGTGTGTAGTGTAGGTTGGATTAAAGGACAGCGCAACACAACCAAGGTTAACTTTTGCGACTTTGCTGCCTTCATCAAACCAACCTATTTGCAAATTTCTACAATAGAGTTGTTGGCCTACTCCGGAGGTGAAATTACTACTGCAGGATGGCGGAAATAACTAATATCATGTTCGGTTGAATACTTACACTTTGGAGGAAGGAAGGCAGAAGGCAGCTATACTGGAGGCAGAAGGGAAAGAAAGGTTCAAGGCCAGAAGTTTTTTTTATATAAGAATTGATAGTACTGATAGTTCCAAAGAAATACTGAAATTATTAATATTATTCTCCAATATTTCCTATGCATTCCTCCTTTCTCATCTCCTGACTTATAACTCCTCCGTTATTTATTTATTAGTTGTTTTTTTCAATTTATGAACATCTTAGAAAGCATAAAAATGGCAACTACAACACTGCTAGCTAATAAAGTTCGCAGTAGCTTAACCATGTTAGGTATTATCATCGGTAATGCTTCCGTTATTGCCATGATTGGAATTGGCGAAGGAGCGCAAAAATATGTTAATAATCAGGTTAATTCTTTAGGGCCAAATATTTTATTTATTGTGCCAGGAAGTCCTGAAGCTCAAAGACAACCTGTTTACTCACCCCAAACATTAGTATTAGCAGATGCAGAGGCGATCGCTTCTCAAGTACCGACAGTTAAAGAAGTTGCTCCTAGTCTTACTGCTAACGAGTTAGTTAGCTACCGCAATAAAAATGCATCATCCAGCTTAACTGGTGCAACTCCAGAATATTTAACTGTCAGGAATTTTGATGTTGCTAAAGGTAGATTTTTCACAGATTTAGATTTACAGCGACAAGAAAATATAGTGGCTTTGGGTTCAGAATTAGCAGAACAATTATTTGGTAATGAAAATCCCATTGGTAAACGAGTACGCATTAAAAATGTTACCCTAGAAGTCATTGGAGTAATGGCACCTAAAGGTACTAATCTGGGGAGTAATCAGGATATGAGTGCTTTTATTCCGATTACTACTATGGCAAATAGAATTGTTGGTAGGTCTTCTCCTTATGGTATTCAAGTAACTTTTATTTCTGTATCGGTGAAGGATGAGGATAGTATGAAAGCTGCCCAGTTTCAGATAGAAAATCTATTACGACTCCGACATAAAATTACTAATGAAGATGATTTTACCGTCAGAAGTCAGCAAGATTTATTGCAAACTTTAGGAGGTATTACAGCAGCTTTGACTTTATTATTAGCAGCTACGGCGGCGGTTTCTTTAATAGTAGGAGGTATTGGTATTATGAATATTATGTTAGTTTCGGTGACGGAAAGAACTAGAGAAATAGGATTAAGAAAAGCTATTGGTGCTTCTCAGAAAGATATTTTAGTTCAATTTATAATTGAGTCGGTGATTTTGTCTATTGCGGGTGGATTAATTGGTACTGGAATTGGTGTGAGTGGGGTGTTAATTATAGGTATTTTAACTCCTTTAGAAACAGGTATTCCCGTCACAGCGATCGCTATTGCTTGTGGTGTTTCTGGTGCTATTGGTTTATTTTTTGGAGTTGTTCCTGCAAAGCAAGCTGCTCAATTAGATCCTATTGTGGCTTTGAGAAGCATCTAAGTAATTAATAATGAATAATTAATAATTAATAATGATATTATGTCCGGTTGATTACTTATAAATAAGTAGAGGTACTGATAACTGAAATTACTATGCAATACAAATATTCTGAAAATAATTCGTTAATTCTCACAGAGAATAAAACCCAAAAACCAATCATTGTCGGGTTAGAAAATATCGCGAAAATTTATGCAATGGGCGATGTAGAAGTTCGTGCTTTAAATGGGGTTACTTTAACCATAGAAGAAGGAGAATATTGCTCTATTATGGGGGCATCAGGTTCTGGTAAATCTACTTGTATGAATATTATTGGTTGTCTCGATCGCCCTACATCTGGTAATTATTATCTCGATGGTTTAGATATAGCTAATACCTTAGAAAAAGACTTAGCTAAAATTCGCAATCTCAAAATTGGATTTGTCTTCCAACAATTTCATTTATTACCACAAATAACAGCTCTCGATAACGTTATTTTACCTATGCTTTATGCTGGAATTTCTAGTAAAGAAAGAAAAGAAAGAGCAGCAGAAGCTTTAAAGTTAGTGGGGTTAGAAAATCGGATGCATAATAAACCCAATCAACTATCAGGAGGACAACAACAAAGAGTAGCGATCGCTCGTGCAATTGTTAATCGTCCAGTATTATTATTAGCAGACGAACCGACAGGTGCTTTAGACACTAAAACTACTCAAGAAGTGTTAGATATTTTCACAGAATTAAATGCCAGTGGAATGACTGTGGTAATGGTGACTCACGAACCGGAAGTTGCAAAACAAACTAAGCGTGTTGTTTGGTTTAGTGATGGTAAAGTTGTTAATTCTAATTTGAATCCTGAAGATTTGCATACTTCTAGTTATTTT
>NZ_CEZPJD010000215.1:0-10812 GCF_983059655.1 Okeania sp. | reverse complement strand
TCACAATTTCTGTTATAAGAATCATAGTCCCGGTCGTATCTATCACGTCTTCGCCCATAATCATAATCTCGGTCGTACCTGTCACGTCTTCGCCCATAATCATAGTCTCGGTCGTACCTGTCATTGCGTCTTCGCCCATAATCATAGTCCCGGTCGTACCTATCGCGTCTTCGCCCATAATCATAATCTCGGTCGTACCTATCGCGTCTTTTTCGTAGTCGATAATTTTCTAAAGTATTCCATTTGCGGTCAAGTCTGCGGTCTAGATCGTCGTGAGCTTCTTTAATAATTCTTTCTTTTTCTGCTTTAGGAAGACTGCGGTTATGAGGTTTATCCATCTCTCGTTTAATCCTGCGATCGATTCTTTCATGGAGTTCATGCCTTTTTTCTTGTCGGTACTCATCTTCCTTTTGACGCGCTCGAATACGATATTTATCTTTGCGATCGGCTAATATAATTTGATTTTCGTCTAAGCTTTTTTGTTCAGTTTTGATGTTAGTCAAATTATTTAAGGCCATTGCTGGATAGGTACAACTAAGGCCAAAATATAAGGGAATAATAGCGAGCAGAAATTTATTATTCATATCGAAATAGTTACCTCTATATAGTCTTCTTTTTATCAAGTACATATTATACCAAATTACAATTAGATGGTAAGCATTTCCTGCGGACTGCTGCGCAAACAGCTATTAGCAGTCAGCTTTTCCTGCGGAATGCTGCGCAAACAGCAACAAGACTTTCTCTTTAAGAACAGTGTTTAAATTAACAACTGACTTTAAGGTCAAGGGAACCAATTTTTGTAGTAAGATAATTAATAAAACTTTGCTCGTAAACTAAAAGCAATAGTTGATAGCTGACGGCTGAATGCTTACATTAGATGAGCTTACCCTGAAGCGGATTTATTATGATAGGCTATAATTTAATTCATTCCAGCATTAATAACCTTATACTTATTTCCTAAATCTTTATTTATAGTGAATTGTTCCATAGTTAGTTCAGGGCAAAATCTCCAATCTTGGCAAAAAACAGGGCTAGAATTAGTTGCCAATATTTATGGTGGAAGAGATGTAGTATTAGCAATTGACTTAACAGAAAGTGTAGGCTTAAATGATGAAGGTCGTATCCGTTTGCGTCAGATAGTTGAAGATAGTTTGCGACCTGGAGATAAAGTCTATGTTGTACCTTTTGCGACAATTGTTAATCCCCTCACACCACAAATTAATCCTTTGACAGTTGAAGGGGCGGTTAAATTTAATGGCAAACAAGACATCAGTAAAATTTTGGAGTTAATACCATTTAAACCAAATTTAACTCTACAAAATACGGATGTTCAAAGAGCAGAATTATTTATTTATCAAAACCTAGCTCAGATTAATCAATGTCGCTTAGGAAAAAATCAACCGATTAAACCTCAGTCAGTAATTTGGATTACTGATGCACCACTTTTAACTGCGGCAGGAATTGATTCAAAAATATGGATAGAAACTCCTAGAGATAGCCCTTTTCGAGTAGAAAATTCTGAGGAAAGTCAACAGCGAATATCTTGGATTAATGCTTTACCTTTAAATAATCGAAAGCTGTTAATTAGAACAGAAAATGGTGAAGAATATCAACTGGCAGTTGTGGATATTGCTCCTACTGTTCAAGAATTTTGTACCCCAGCACCGGGAGGCAGGGAAACTTGTTTAGTTAATTCTTATTTAGGGAAATTATTATGGCTACCTGGGTTGATTTTTTTGTTGGTTTTTATAGGGTTTATAGTGGGAGTTAAAAGATGGATGAGCCTGCAAAAAAAATGGGAGTTGGTTGTGGATTTTATTGCTACTCAAATTGAGGAAGACCAAATTTGTCGTTTGCCGAATAATAAAAGAATTGCTATTGGTGAATATGATGACTTTTGTGTTGATTCAATAGATACCCCCGGACCAGAAATCCGAGCTTTTTTAATCAGAAAAGGAAATCGGCTTTATCTGGAACCAACTGGAGATGCAGACATTTCTCTTAATGGGAAAAAAATTTCTAGTCGTACTTTAATATCTAGTTCTCAAGTGAGGCTTAATTGTCCTCACGGAAGAAATCGTGATTATGAGATAATTATCAAAATCAAAAAATAGTATTAAAAGAGGTAAAAGCTATGGTTCAATCAACCAGTAAAGAACGCCAGTCTAGAGGAATTAATCGCACTATTTGTATCGGAATAGGAGGCACTGGTAGAGATATTTTGATGCGAATTCGTAGATTAATTGTAGATAGTTATGGGGATTTAGAAAAACTGCCAATTGTAAGTTTTGTTCATATTGATACTGACAAATCAGCTAGTCAAATATCTGGTTTAAGAACTGGCAATACATATCACGGAGTTGACCTTAGTTTTAAGGAAGCTGAGAAAGTTAGTGCGACAATGAGTGGCAGAGATGTGAATAATTTTACTCAAGAATTAGAAAAACGTTCTACTTCTGAAAGACCAGGACCTTACGACCATATTCGGCAATGGTTTCCTCCTCAACTTAATCGGAATATTAAGGCAATAGAAGAGGGTGCAAAAGGAATTAGACCAGTAGGAAGATTAGCTTTTTTTCATAACTATCGCAAGATTCAAAAAGCAATTGAAATAGCGGAACAAAGAACTAGAGGAAATGAGGGTATTTTACTAAAAGCGGGGTTAAGAGTAGATGCGGGAGTAAATATTTTTATTGTGGGTTCTCTATGTGGAGGTACTGGCAGTGGAATGTTTTTAGATGTTGCTTATAGTTTGAGACATACTTACGGCCAGCAAAACACTAAAATTGTTGGTTATTTAGTAATTAGTCCTGAGTTATATGGAAACAATGCTAATATGAAGGCTAATACTTATGCAGCTTTAAAAGAACTAAATCATTACACTAATCCCGGTACAAAATTTGAAGCTTGTTACGATATACAAGACTTAGTAATTGTTCGAGAAGAACGACCTCCTTATGATTATGCTTATTTGGTTTCTAATGAGACAGCAGGAGGATATAAAATTCTTGAGCAACGTAAGTTATGTAATGTTATTGCTCATAAAATTGCTTTGGATTTTTCTGGAGAATTAGCACCTGTAGTTAAAGGGATGAGAGATAATTTTTTACAACATTTAATCCAGTATGATAATCACCCTCGTCCTAATATTCAACGTTACTTAACTTTTGGCATGGCAGCTATTTATTTTCCACGGGATAGAATTGTTCAAATAGCTTTAAATCGTATTAGTTGGAACTTGGTTGATTTCTGGTTAAATGGTGAAGGCCAAAGCCCAGATCCGGTTTTATTACTGGAAAGATTTTTACTTCAATATCGCTGGCATGATGACTTAGAAAAACGAGATGGATTAAGTAGAAGATTAGCCGAATCTGTGGAAGAATCTAACAAGAATTTTGAAAGTACAATTAATGGTTGGAGAAATAAATTAGACCGGGCAATTTCTGAGTCTCAAAACAAGGATGACCGCATAGCATTACAACAGCGATTGCCGAGAGAGTTTAAAGAGCAATTTAGAAAGGTTATTCCGGGAAAAACTGATAGTAGTAGAGGAGTTTGGTTGACAAGGTTGCAACAAATTTGTCCGAGAATTACAGCAGAATTGCAACAAAATATTGATAGTTTTATTCTGGAATTGCTAAGTCCTAGTAATGATAATTTTTCTATTAGAAGTAGTCGCGAATGGCTAGAAACAATGAAAAACGAACTGAATAATTATCAACGGGATATTGAAGAACAAATTGTAGATTTTAATGGCAGTAATATATTAGAAGACCTAGAAAGAAAATGGCAAGATGGGGAACAGATAATCGCAGATATTGAGAATAAATTTGAACTGCCTTTATTGGGAGGTAAGAATAGAGAGTTTCAAGCTGAAGCTAAAAGAATAGTCAGACAAATTTGCGATTTAATTAGACACAACTTCGATTTAGTAGTTCTGCAAGAAACTCTGGAAATAGTAAGGAATTTACAAAATCATGTTGAAAATATTGCTACCCAACTAAGAGAATTTAACAACTTACTCAATAACCTTAAAAATGACTATGAAAAAGAACAGGCAGATTTAAAACAACTAGATTTTGATGAGATGAGTGGAGAAGCTATTTTTGCCGAGGAAGACATCAATAATTGTTCTCAAATTTTACTTCCTCCTGAAGAGCTAAAGTCACAACTGGTACAACTAAGTTCGGAAATTACTAAACCATCTGGAGACGGAAAATCTATTGCAATTTTTCTCATAGAAAAAGTCAGAGAAGAAGAGCAAGTAAAACAAGAAATTAATCTCACAGTAGATCGGTTATTTGGAGTTCGGAGTACCAATATTGTTACTTCTGTAATTAAGCGTTTTCTGCAAAACTATTCTAGTGCTGACAGAAGCACTCGCTTAGGACAAATTATGCAGGAAGCTGAACCACTTTTACCTTTAGATTTTAATGCTCCTTACTTCAGAGATAGCGATGCTAAACACAGTCAATTAATAGGATTTAAAGATACCGATGATGAAGGAGTTAAACAATTTAAAAATATCTTGGTGCAAGATTTAGGAATTGACAATAATACCCTCAAACCAACTCAAGCGGAAGACCAAATTTTAATAGTTAAAGAATATGCAGCTTTTCCCCTGAGACTAATTGCTAATCTCCAGCAAATGAGAAATCCTTACATTCGAGAAATGAATTCTTCTACTTCTTTTCTCCATAACGACAATCAGATTTTCTTTGCCGATATTATTCCTCCAGATGCAGCAAAAATAGAAGAGTTAGAAGATATCTTTTATCCTTGTTTAGCTTTAGAATTAATTCAAAAAAATGGGGATGAGTTATTAGAATTTCAATATTACAATGATATGCGAGATACTTATTATACTGCCGAACTTAGTTCAGTTTGGAATCAAGCTTTAGAAGAGTTAGCTAATCGGCAGGATATGACCTCAGCTTTGAAAAATATTCTGGATCAAGAAGTAGAAAAAATAGACGAACAACTCTGGGAAAACCATTATTTCCCGAAGTTGCAAAAATTTGTTAAACAAATTGATAATTTACCAGAAGATGATCTTAATTATCCTTATAAAGATACAGTAGTTGGAACACCACCAACAATTGAAAATCCTGGAAAGGATGGAGTTATCAATCGCTTTCGCCGTCGCATACAAAAAAAAGTAAACAATATACAATTACTTCAGTCAAAATCTACTGTAAAAGAGGAAAATCAGGAAGTTAAAAAAGATGAAATTCTTGACATTGATGTTTATTTCGATAATCCCCAAGATTCTCACAATAACCAACAGACTTCAGGAGATGATCGGATGGAAAAATTGAAGGATTTAGTAAATATGAAAAAAGAGGGATTTTTGACAGATGAACAATTTGAGGCAGCTAAGAAAAAGATATTAGGAATTTAATCTAAAGGAATTTTAATTATGGTTGAATTATTTTAACTAATTCCAAAAAAGAGCCGAAAAATTATCACAGAATCTACCAAAAAAGCATAGGATAAAAAAATGATTTGTTTCGGTTCTGGGATAGATATAAATTGTCATACTTGTGAGGTATAAATTCTTGGTTTTAGCTAACAAAAAACTGGCAAAAAGCAACAGGAAAATATTAATAAACAAAGCTTGAAGATAACTGTACCTCACTAACCCAAGAAATGTTATATTTGGTGTAATTTCTCATAAAAGCATAATTTTTAGTGGCAAATAAAAAAAATTTAGGGATTTAATCTAGAGGAGTTTTAAATATGGTTGAATCATTCCAGCTAATTCCATTTCCATTGCTTATTTTGAGTATAGTATTGGTAATATTTCCCACTATATTTACTGCCATAGTGCGTATCCGACTCTACAATCATTTAGTATTCTTAAAAGATAGAGTTAGAAGACTAATTAACAGGGAACGTCCAGGACGAAAACCAAGAATAATTGAAAATTTAGAAGCAAGATTTCAGACAGCAAGTCAAAATTTAGAAGAAGTCAATACCGCAGCATTAGTAGATGGAATTTATAGCCAAGAAAAATTTGGTTTTTTCGGATTTAAAAAATTACGATGCCACCAATGGGATTACTTTTCTCAAGCATTACCTAACCTATTAATATCCTTTGGATTATTAGGTACTTTTCTGGGAATCGTTATCAACTTATCAACCTTAATTCAAAAAATTAATCAAGTTGAAGTAACCGATATAAATAACTTAGTCGAGCAATTACAAGACCCAATCCAAGGTATGGGAATTGCTTTTATTACTAGCTTAATTGCTGTAGCTTGTAGTTCCTTATTAACAGTAATTAACCTTCAATGGAATACTAATTTAGCAAGAGAAGATTTAATCAGCTATTTAGAAGATTACCTAGATAATATTTTACAGCCAGAAATAGAGGGTAATACTAGACTTGATAGAGCTGTTAACCGCATGGTAGAACAGCAAAACAACTTTTTAAATAGATTTCATCAAAATGTGACAAATGCAGTGGAATCATCCTTGGGAGAAATAGCAAGAGAAATTTCCCAAGGTAACAGAGAAGCAGCTAATCTCGCTAGACAAGTTTATGAAAGCTTTACTCAATCTTCTGGAACAATATCTAATGCAGCAAGTGAATTTCAATCAGTTGTTAATAACTTTCAAAATATTATTGCTAATGAGATGACACCTACGGTAAAAGAATTTAATCGAGCATCTGAAACATTTCAACAAAGTCAATTTCCAAGACAATTATCAGAAGCTACTCAAAATTTAGCTACCATCCAACAAAATTTTTCTAACTCAACTTCTGCTTTACAAGAAACAGTAGAAGTTATGAGAGAATCATCGAATAACAACAGCCAGACTCTAGGAAGTTTAACAGCAGAAATTATCAACCTTCATCAAAGCTATAATGAGGTACTAAAATTACATCAAACTAATCAACAATCTCTCCAAGAAATTATTCCTCAACTTAACGAAGGAGCAAATAACTTTAAGTCAGCATCCCAAATAATTCAAGACCTACAGAATGAAATTAAAGTTAGAGAAGAAAGTTTGGTAAATATACAATCAGAGCTAGTTAATATTGTAGAAACATTGAAAGAAAATTCCCAAGAAGTCAATACAGAAATTCAGAAGTTTGGTAACAATCTAATAGATATTAATAACCAGCAAATTCAGGTAGTATTAGAAAAATTTCAGGAATCTATTACAAGTTTAGATAATTTAGGCGATCGCTTGACTAATACTTTAGTTGAACAGGTAGGTAATAACAATCAAGAAATTAGGGCACTTCGAGAAAAAATTAAAGAATCTGTACGTTATTTGAGTGGGATAAAAAATAAGTTTGAAAAGTTAGAATTAAACTTACAATCACAATTCCAATCTTCAAGCAATACTACTGAAGTTAAAGACTCTAAATTAGAAGCAAATCGCAGGAGAAAGTCTATCAAAGCTTTTTTTGGAAGAGAGGAGCAATAAGCTTATATAGTTTTGTTATTATATTTTCAATTTTTGGCATAAATATTTCGTTTTGACTAGAATTCCAGTAATCAATTAAAGCTTTGATATTCTTCTCAGTCTCAATGCCCAATTTTTCTATAAAAATATCGCTGATAAAGAAGTCTTCAATAAGCTTACGGTTTTTGGGATCTTTACTACTATTTTTTAGCTTATTTAGGCTTTTTTCAATCAATTGCTGAAGTTCATTATTTGTCAACCACCAACTCATTAAAGTCTTGATAGCTTCTTCATTGCTGAATTTTTCTAGACTAATTATCAGTAATAAGCGAGTATTAAAATCATCGGTGTATTGATATATTTTCTTTAAAAGATTAATAACAATATTTTGATTTGTCCTGTTTGCTTTGACTACTTGACGCTCAATTTTTGCTTTTAACCTCAAAGCCAATGCCTGAAGTTGTACTTCATCAAGGGCATACAAAATATTTTCTAAACCCTCAGTTACAGGTTGGCAATTCTCATTTTCTAACTGCCTTATCACTAAACCAATTAATTCATAAATACATTGATCAACTTCATCTATGGAAAAGTTTTTTAGATTCTGCCAAAATAGAAATACTTCGCTCCATTGTGAAGCAAAACCTTGCAAAATAATATCAAAATCATAATTTTTATTAGAGTCAATTAGCTCTAGAGCAGCAAAATATTCCTGAAATGCAGGATGCCAGAATGAATAAATCTTTTCATTTAAACTTTTTTCGATAATACCTACTTGATTTAGTAAACCAAGTTGCAGAGACAACTGAAATAGAGACTTATCATTTATAGTATTTTCAACTAGAGAATGAGGCAGAATAAATTGATTCTGTTTAACTCCCTCTAAAGCCAATTTTTTCAAAGCATTTTCTAATTCTTGACGCTTATCCTGTATTTCGGAAAATCGTTCTTTTTTCCACTGGTAAAATATTTCTATAAACTGCCTGTAAAAGTCAGCATCTAATTTTGGCAAACTGCCATTTCGACGGCAAATGTAGAATAAAATTGTCAAGCGCAGAGGATTTTTGACTGCATCCTTGAGACGTTTCCATTTAGGATTTAGTTTGTCTTGATTTTCAGGAGATGGGATTAATTTTTCTCGTAACTTCTCCCCCACTTCTTCTATTTCTATGTCTTCTATGTCAGTATCTTTAAACCAGGGATTAATTAATTTATTTATCTGGTTGCTTTCAAATCCCAATACTTGATAAGTATCAAAATCTTCTAGTGCATTTTTACTATCATCCCAAACATTAATTCGACAGGTTAGTGCAACTCCAGCTCCACCTATCCACCCAGTAATTTCTCTGGCAACAGTTGCTAAAGCATCCACAGGTTGTGCTGCAATTTCATCCACACCATCCAATAACAACCAGACTCTACCGTTATTAAATTGTTCAACAAAATTATTTTGAATTTTTTCCTCAACTATCCTTTTCTTGCAAGCAGCTTTCAACCAATCTTCTAGTAAATACTCTTCTATAGTTTTACCCTTCAGGTCTCCCAGAGATATCCAAATCAATAAATTATCTGTATTCTCTAACACCCAAAAAGCAATCTTTTGCAACCAGGTTGTTTTGCCATCCCCTGGATATCCAACAATAGCTATCCGTCGCGCTTTCTTTGAATTAACATCCTTAAAAAGTTTCAGAACATCATCGCACTCAACCTTTTTCCCTTTTGGTTTATACAACTCAGAGCCATTTTCAGGTTTAGGGCGATCTTTATCGAACTGCCTTTGTCGCGATCGCTCGACTAACCCCACAGGAGGAATATTGTCGTTTACCTCAAATCTAATTCCATCTCTAGCAGTAAATTGATTAGTAGTTAGGGATTCTCTACCTTCTAGCATTGTTTGACAACGTTCCTGCCACTCAGAAATATCAACCTCGATGTCTGGAGAATTTGTAGAGCTAATAGTATTATCAACAATTTCTTCCCAGTTACAACCAACTGTCTCGCAAATAGCAATGAAACTTTCCCTAAGAATTGGGCCTCGCCAAAATCGCATCAAAGATGATCGTGAAACTCCAGCTTTTTCAAACCAAGCCTCCTCATGCTTATTCCAACCTTTGGTTCGTCTAGCCTTGTCTATAATTTCAAGTCCAATCTTAGATGCTTTTAAAGAGCTTGCCATGCTTTTCCTATTTACCTAAATTATTCCAGTGTCAAATTAAAATCGTCAAGTGTTAATTTGGCCATAACTTATTATCATTTTTTACTGATTAAAAAGTAAATTAAATTATATTTTTATTTGTTTATTACATAATATATTAAATATTTTTTACTTTTTGATTTATTTTGCTCAAGTTTTAATCATTAATTTCTGAAGTCTATATGCTACTATAAAAAAAAGTAAGGTGAAAACCTTACTCGTTCAATTAATTACATTTTATATCTCTAATTATGACAACAAATTCTCCAAATGGCCATTATGGCCATAATGTTTCAAAGAAAGGCTTCAGTCAAGTAAACCACTATATTGGTGTTGGCTTAATTTCAAGTACTGCTGCTGTAATTTTGGGAACTTTCCTGTTATTGTCCTCAAATTCACTCTCTGAAGAGATGGCTATACTTCTGTTGTCCCCATCAGCACCTATTGCTAATGTAGGACAGCATTTAGTTAAAAAAGAGTCAGAAAAAAAGTCATAGACAAAGACAATACATAAAGTCTAAAGTATATTGATAATTTACTGTCAGACTTGATCTCAAATATTCAGTGCATTTACCAGTTAATACTATTGAACATCAGAGTACATCTCAGACTAAGTTTAGAGTGAGCAAATCTTTGTTCACTCTATAAAACTATAAATATGGTTATAATTTTTGCAAATATACATAGGTTTTCAACCACTATTTAATTACCAACACTTTTTAATTTTTCCAGATAAATAAAGAAGTAAAAATTATGAGCCGCCGTTCACGATATGCAAGGTTAAATCAAACTCTCAATGTCTGGCAATCATTCACTGATATCATGTCCAGTGCTTTTATGATTTTGAGCCTCTTTCTTTTCTTGGCACTACTGAAATCGGGAGTGTTAAATTCAAATGTTTCTAGAACAAATACTGAACTTCAAGAAGTTAGAAGAGAGAATAAAAATTTGAAGGATAAAGTAAAAGAAAAAGACCGAGAAATACAGGAAAAATATGAAGAGATAAAGCAACAAGAGCTAGAAATTTCTAGCTTAAAATCCCAGCCACCAATTGAAATTACAGAAGCATCTAACCGGAAATTCCCATCAGGTAGTGCCGAATTATCTGCTGGATTAATTAATTTTATTCGGAACAATTTAGTCAAGCAAATCGAAGATTATGCTCAAGGAAAAGAAGGCTATATCGTACAAGTAATCGG
>NZ_CEZPJD010000214.1:0-10818 GCF_983059655.1 Okeania sp. | reverse complement strand
TCAGTTATCAGTTATCAGTTATCAGTTATCAGTACCTCCGACTAAAGCCGGAGGCTTGAAAATACTGAATTGAATCTTCTCTTGGTCGATTGGATATGGCGATCTTCGGAGCGGCTCTGATAAGAGCAGGGAACCTCGCCATCCCACCCTACGGGAAGCTGCGCTTTTCGCGCCAGCGTTGCAAAGCAAACGACCGCTGTCTTGGTCGATTGGATATGGCGAGGAGACCTCGCCATCCCTCGACCGCTTTTTCATCCCCTTAAAAGAGGAGGCTTTAGACCTCATTTTTTGGTAAAAATAATAATAATTAATATTAAATTGGCTCAAATTAGTAAAAAATTTATTAGGATAGTTTAATTACTTAATAACTGAAGTTTTACTTGAGTATAGCATTACTTTTGGTCATTGGTATAGGAGCGGTATAGGAGCAGAAAGAGAAAGTTTTTTTATAACTAATTAGGGTTTGCTGAATAAAGTAATGAGTGGTAAAGGTAGGAGCCAGAATTTCCATTTATCATGCTCCACAAACAGAACCCAGAAGTCAGGAGGAATGGGAATTATAGAAGAGGTAGTCAAAAGAATTTTCCCTTAATTTTCTGCCCAACTCTTGCCCAAAATGCTAACTTTTTGAGTAATTGAAGCTGAAAACTAGGTACTTTTTCAATACCTAAAAAGGCTAAAATCAATATCAGTAAATACTTTGAGATTTAATCAGCAAGCCCTAATTATCTAGACATGATATTGTCATATAGTTAAGTAGTTAGTAGTTAGTAAAAAGGAGATAAAGAGAACAGAAAAAGGAGGGATAAGAGTGAGAATTATCTAGGGATATTTTGACATTTGATGTCTGCATTAATATACAGCGTATTCCAGGTTTATGAGGTACATTAGCAACAGTGTTGAAAATAGTGTTTGAAGTGGTTAGTATTTAATAATAAGAGTCCAGTAGAAAGAAGGGTTTTCTTTTAGTTGAAGTATTTTTCAGTTCCCGAACGCAAATTCATTTCTATATATAGCTTTCAACTAGCTTGTCACCTCGTGAGCTATAAATGACAAAAACTGGAGATAAATTTTCGTAATGCTCTACTTTACTAAATATTATATCTAATACTATTGGAGAAAAGAATACAGTAGTCCTCAAAATAAGTTGTGCCAAAAATATCTGAAAGTTAGGGAACACTCAAAGAAAGAAAGTTGATATTAAAGTCTAAAATTTATAGAAGTTTCTATCAAGATAAAGTAGTTACAATCAATATTTTATGATATTTTATAAGTATTTATCAAATTAGGATGACCTTTTAACTCTATCTTCAAGAATAAATAAAGTCATAAGATACTATCTATTCCTGCTTGTGCCTCCTGGCGTAATCTAGAAGCAATTCTAAATAGTTCTTGACCTGTATGTAAATAATAATCATCATAATTTAGAGTAAACAATTCTAAATCTTCTATTCCATCACTAACTTGATTTAAACAATAATATAAATGAGCTGCTACTCCTGCAAAATTAGATGGATTTGGCTGAGAACTAAATAAATTATGAGCCTTTCTCAGTAAACGCCGACAAGTTTCTAAATAATCTTGAAATGATGCCATTAGTTGGTCGTCAAAAGGATCGGCTGCTAAATAATCAATTTCCTTTTTTAGAGGTTTTAATATTTGAATCAGAATTTTATTGACTGGTTTGTAAACCTGATTTAGCCATTTTTGTAGATGTTCATCTGCATTATTTCCTCTTTTATTTTGCTGCTGATAATTTTGCTTCCTATTTATATATTTCCAATCGTGTTGATTAAATTTTAGATCGTAAGATTTTCTACGTTGAGGATCGCCCAATACTTCATAAGCTTCATTAATGCTAATAATACGTTCACGATCTCCTATTTCCGTATTAACATCTGGATGAAATAACTTAACTAAACGACGATAAGCTTGTTTGATTTGTCCCTGAGTTGCTGTGGGATTAACATTCAAAGTTTTGTAATAGTCACCAGTTACCATAGAACTATTTCTACTCAATATTTACAATGGAATCTAAATTTTTACACTTATATTACTTATTTTATTCATTGTTACCAATAATTTGCCAATAAAATAAGCAAACCTTTAAATTTATAAAAGTAGATTAAATATTTTAGATTCTAGATAGTAATAGTGAGTAGAAAATTATATCAGGTATTTTAGTTTCTCATAAATATGATTTTTGCTAAACTTTGAACTGGGCTTAAATTTGACTTTCTGTTAAGATAGAGACTAATTATATTTTCTCATCAAAATACTTAGTCTTTGCAGAGCTTTAAATAATCTCAAATTAGTCAGGTACTTACACATTTATTCTCATCAAACACTACTAAACAGATGTATAGCACTATAGTTTTGAGGGTGTATATTGAGACAATTTATCAAACTGAAACTCAAATCAACTAATACACAAAAACTAAGTACTACTGTTACTTTTTTCTGATTACTTAAATCTGCCAATTTGCCAAAAATTTAGTGTAGCATGAATGCATAAATTCCACACTAAATACTAAATAGACATCTCCGACAATAAAAAATCAAATCAATTATCGCACAGAAATTATCAATTCTTTTCCTCTACTGCCTACAGCAAAGCTGCCTACTGACTCTTTTCCGGAGATGTCTAATATATTTAGTTGACTGCTGTAACTAGATTTTGTTCTGGCTCCTGAAAAAGTGGAGTACTTAAATAACGCTCTCCAAAACTAGGCTGAATCATTACTATTAATTTACCTTGATTTTCTGGTCGCTGACCCACTTTTATTGCTGCACAAAGAGCTGCTCCTGTAGAAATACCAGACAAAATACCTTCCTCTTTAGCTATACGACGACCATAATCAATTGCTTCACTATCAGCAACCTGAACCACTTCATCTATAATATCGACATTCAGTACAGATGGGACAAAACCTGCTCCTATTCCCTGAACTTTATGAGGTCCAGGTTGTCCACCGGATAAGACTGGACTATTTGAAGGTTCCACAGCGATCGCTTGAAAATCAGACTTTTTTTGCTTAATAGTCTCTGCAATGCCTGTAAGAGTTCCACCAGTACCAACACCTGCCACTAAAATATCTACTTGGCCATCTGTATCTTCCCATATTTCTAATGCTGTAGTCTGGCGATGAATTTGTGGATTAGCTGGGTTATCGAACTGTTGTAACATATATGCGTTAGGCGTTGATTCAAGTATCTCCCCTGCTTTTGTGATACAACCCTTCATACCTTCACTACCTGGGGTCAAAACCAGTTCGGCTCCGTAGGCACGTAACATAGAGCGACGTTCTAAACTCATAGTTTCTGGCATTGTTAAAATTAACTTGTAACCTCTAGCTGCAGCGACCATTGCCAGAGCAATACCTGTATTTCCAGATGTTGGTTCAACTAATACTGTTTGACCTGGTGTAATCAATCCCTCACGTTCTGCTGCATTAATCATATTAACACCGATGCGGTCTTTGACAGAGGCAGCGGGGTTCATTCCTTCTAGCTTTACTACTATTCTGGCTACACAGCCTTCTGCTTGAGGAATACGATTCAATTCTACTAGAGGTGTGCGACCTACTAATTCAGTAATATTATGAGCAATATGCATGATATATTTATCCTTTAAATGGTAAATTGTATACTTAGGTCTACTTAATAATTTGATAGAAAATAATTTTTTATTAGACTTCAAAGTTATTTTCAACTAAAGTAAAAAAGTCAAGTATTGTTGGTTAATGTAAAAATACTTTCTACTTTTTTAAAGATTTCACGTTATTATCATAAAGTCTAAAATTAATTTATATTAAGTTATTTTCTATATTTTTTTGATAAGTATAACCCACAATAGCTATGATTGCTTGATTTTCTATATATTTTATGTACTGAATCTTACAAGTTTATATATTTTTTCTTTTTCTTTATGTTTTTATAAATTATTGAGAAGTACTGTAAGTGTGAGTAGTATGGCAACCTCTTAAATTAATAACTCTAAGATTTGACCAATGAAAAAAATACTGAAAGATCAAATCAATCAATATACTGGCATTACAAAATATTATGATCTTTTGATGAACACAGGTTATTATGATTACGAAACTCAAACAGATGTCCTGACGGATATTCTTAAATCAAGTAACTCTGTCTTGGAATTAGGAGTTGGCACAGGATTAGTTGCGGAAAAATTAATCAAAAAATTACCTGAAATTGACTTTTTAGGAATTGATTTCACTGAAAGTATGCTGTTGAAAGCACGGCAGCGCCTTGGTAAAAATGTGGCTTTGCACCATGAAAATGTATTAACTATGGATTTAAAAAGGAAGTTTGATGCAGCTTTTTCTAATGGAGGAGTTTGGAATTTTATTGACAAGGGCGAAACAGAATATACCTTTTTTAGTCATTTGGTAAAAGTACAAAATATTATCAAAAGTTTCCATAATGTGGCAAATCATTTAAACGATGGAGGAAAGTTAATTTTTAGCGTTCAAGGTGTTCACAAAGATTATGAAAAAGCCCTATCTAATGGCATAACTTACAGTCAAAAAATCTTCCCAATGCCCCATGATAAATTTGAGAAACACTATATATTTTCTCAGGATAGAGTTATCTTAGCAAAGCAAACTTGCACATATCAACTTCTACCAGAAACTATGGCTAAACTATTATTGGATGAATGTGGTTTTCAGTTTCAAAATATAACTCCCTGCAAACAATATCATGTGTATCAGAAAATTTAGATAATCCCGTTTTGCTCAAACTAAAAGTCAAAAATGCGGAAGGTATTTCAACAATTAATAATTACCTCTCCTTTCAAACAAGAGGATAGACTCAAAGGAAAATTTTGATTTATTATCCCCTAAAAAGGGGAAGCTTTAAACAACAATTTTTTGGTAACTTTTGGAGCGATCGCTAGTCCACTGGTTGAGCTATATCATGTCAGGTTGAATAATTATCAATAAACGATGGAGGAGTCACCGAGTCACCGAGTCAGGAAGGAAGAAGCAGGAAAAAAGAGGAGGAAAAGGAGAAAGTTTTTTGGTCGCGGAGCGCCGAACTTATTTCTATCGCTAATGCTCCGGACATAATATTAGATTTGCGAGATTTAATTTGCTGAATATTATTATTAAAAGAAGAAACAGAGAAGAGAAATGTAGAGGAATCTGTTTTAAGACAAGTTGTTAATTATTATCTATCAAGATAATTTGATAATTCAAGCATTATTAGAGTGGAACACCCACCCTAATAATTTCAACTAAACACTAGAACTGGAATGTAGTTCTGATAGTACCGATAATTAATTCATCATTATCATCATTTTGGTTAGCATTTGTAATTACAGTAACACCAGGAGTAATCGAGATATTATCTGTCACTTGATATTTGTAGAATGCTTCTATGTGCCATGACATATCTTGTCGTAATCCCGATGCCAACCCATTAGGAACATCTAGTTCATTCATATAGGGTTCTCGGCCTACAACAATACCGCCGACACTACCTTCCTTAAACAGATCGGGGAAAGCTAAATTTGCTCCATAACTCCATTGTTCAAAATCACCTAAGCCAATAAGTTTCCCATCAAGATACATACCAAAGCCATTAATTGTCACCCAATCAGCTGCTCGCCAGGACATTTGTACACCATAAGCATTAGTAGAAACTGGCTGGGCAATATTAACTGAACCTGGTCGGCGGTCATTAAGTTCAGCATTTAAACCAAAGATAGTATTGGCAACACCACTTCCCACAAAGCCACTGTTTAAACTGCCATTATCTCCTAGACCTGTAGCAGCACCATCATCATATCCAAAATTTCCTGGTCCAAAATAGCCTTTATTGTAGGTAAGTCCAATTTGGAAATTTTTGATCGGAGTAAAGGTTAATTGTGCTAGGGCAGCATAATCTCCATTAAAAAGACCTCTTCCTTCGTTAGGATTTTCACCTTCCGCTGCTAAGTAACCAAAAGATACAGAAAATGGACTATAAACACAAGCATATTGGTCTTTGCAACCAAAATCATACTCAACACCAAGTCCTTTACCACCCCCTAAACGATAGATTGGACTCCTTTGACCAAAAGCACTCAAGGAACCACTTCCTCCATCATAATCTTCCATGTAAGGGTTGAGAGTAGGAACAAAGTCGTACCAACTTACTTTATTAGCAGCTATAGTTACTCTGATATTATCCCTGACTGGGAACTTATAGAAAAGTTTATCTAGCTCAACCGTATCATCTGCGTCCTTAAGAATATTAAAAGTTTGCTGTCCCTCAGCCTCAGCTATCTTCTGGTTAAATGCTTGAGCATTACCTGCTTGTAACCTTGTAAATAATAAGTCCTCACCAGAAAAGCTAGTGTTGAAATCTAAACGTACCCTGTATTGAAATACTGTTTGGTCTTCGTCTTGTGTATTATCGTTGAAGGTTCCGTATTGTCCTTGGTCTTCAAAGTTATCAACAAGAGCAAAAATTACCTCACCTCTAAGTTTAGTAGTTGTCGAGAATTGATTGGCCTCTAATTCAGCAGCACGAGCTTCTAGAGCATCAACACGACCCCGCAAAATAGCTAACTCAGCAGAAAATTCTTCTTGTAATCTTTGTAGAATTGCTAGGTCTTCTCTAGTTACTGTATCTGCTATGGCAGCTTGTAATAGTTCTGTAATTCTATCTAAGCAAGCATTAACACCAGCAGCAAATTCAAAGCGGGTCAAAGCACGGTTGCCCCGATAAGTACCATCCGGATATCCAACAATACATCCATAACGCTCAACTAAGGATTGTAGTGCTTGAAATGCCCAGTCTGTAGGTTGAACATCAGAAAGTTGAGATACAGAAGTAACTTGACCTTTTGTTTTTCTTCTTCCTCTATTAAGATTACGAAGACTTGGTTGACGAAGATTACGTCCTTCTCTACCGTAACGGTTTATTTGTCTTATGGTTGTTGCAGGTGCATTCGCAACGGAAGTAGCTGAATTTGTTCCAGGAACTTGAGCTAATAGTTCAGTTCCCTGTATTTCTATACTTGTATCTTGGGACTGAGCAATCAGATTGGCCGATTGACTTTCAGTAGCTACAGCGGCTGAGGATGCAACAAGGGTTGCTCCTAAGACTGCTGGACTAAATAGTAGACAATTCCAGAATTTTTTTGACATTTTCCCTTTCATCCTCACACCGATTACAGATAGACTGTTTGACTATACTTAATTAGTTAGTTTTGATTGACGAGCATAGTTTTTGCCTTGGAACTTTGCAACTTAATTATTGAGAAGAAGTTACATTGCATCTAGTCCAATTTTTTTTCAGAGTCTAGGTAGCTCTTCACTGAATTAGTTAGATAGATCGGCAATCTTAATCAATACTCTCAACCTTAAGAACAAATTTTGAGCTTTGTTCGGCTTCACTCATAGCACAAACAGAGCTTTCTGTGACTCTTAGTGACATACTCTCACACTAACCATTCGGTATAGTGTGGGATTCTCGCTTCACAGTCCTGCTATTGCATCGGACTCCACGAGCTTTAAGGACGGGATGCCCCACCGCCCTTTTTGCAGATCGAAGAACTACGCACCTAGTTCTGCAATCAGATTTTACCCTCCCAACGGATTACTAGGATTTCTGGGATACAACTCCATATCCTATTTTATTTTCATGGTTAATCACCGGTGGTTGTTAGCTCGCGCTTCCCAGCTTGGTGCTACTATCACATAAAATTTGTCAATAAATGGGACATTTATCCTCATTCATGTACCGCCAATTCATCTCACACCAAATTGAAAATTATTGTGTGAGGCTTCTCGACGATTTAGCTAAGCTGAGGATTATTAAACCACCAGCTTAACTACATAAAAATATATTAGGTAGTTGAGTGACAGATTATCACAATTTTTTTTTATCAACAACCTCTATAGAAATTTTTTTTATTCTATTAACTATAGCGTAATTAATTTTAGATTTCTGTATCTATAAAAGAAAAGATATAGCAATGAGCGCTGGTATATTTACAAATTGCAGGATTGGCCTAATAGCTAAAAGTCTTATATGATTCCTACGGAATGCTTGCGCAAACAGCAATTTATTCCCCCAGATGAGCTGTTGCCTGTTGCCTGTTGCCTGCGCACAGCGCTATAAGTGTAAATTTTGGCTTCTTTGAGTTGGCCTTATTTGCTATGTCCTAATATGGAGAATACCTCTCGTTGTTCAAATAGTTCCAAGAAGTTGCTATTAATTTTATTCTTGGCTGCTTCACCACGCATAATTTTGAGAGCAGCTTCTACAGGTAAACCTTGTTTGTAGGGGCGATCGCCTGCTGTTAAAGCATCATATATATCTGCAATCACCATAATCTGGGCTTGAATAGGAATATCTTTTTGCTTTAGTCCTCTGGGATAACCACTACCGTCCAATTTTTCATGATGTCCATAAGCAATTTCTGGAATTTGCTGTAAGTTACTTGTCCACGGAATCCGCTTCAGAAATTCGTAAGAATGAGTTACATGAGATTCTATGGCTTTTCTTTCTTCAACAGTCAAGTTACCTCGAGGGACTGCCAGTTGAGCCATTTCCTCTGGCGTAATTAGTGACTTGACTTTACCATCTATGTCTTTGTAGGTGTAAAGCAATACTTGCTTCAGCTGTTTCAGTGGTTCTTCTGCTGTTATAGTTGGTTCATTAGCGGTTAATACTATTTGCCAATAGTTATGAAGTTTAGCTATGGCTGTTTCTAGTTCTAAATCGAGATTTTCAATTTTTTGGCATAGAGGACAATTTTCTTGAGTATGTTGTTGAGATATGTCAGATAAATGTCCGAGTAAATGTTTATACTTGGCTTGAGCATACTCCATCTCTAAGGTACGTTGAGCAACAGAAAACCTTTGCTCGATCAGCTCTAATTGTTCTTCATAAAGTTTTTTACGTTTTGTTAATATTGCCTCTGGGACTCCTATTTTACCGAAATCATGCAGCAAAGCAGCATATCGAACTTCTTTAATTTGTCGCTCGTCAAAGGAGATGCCCCATAAAGGCCCACTATTAATAGTATTAACTTCTTGACACAAGCTCACTGTTAATTTTGCTACTCGCTCTGAGTGACCTGATGTACAGAGGTCTCTAGCTTCTATTGCTTGTACTGATGCTTTGACAAAACCTTCAAATAGATTTTCAATATTTTCTTGTAGATGATTTCTTTCTATTGATATGGCTGCTTGAGAGGCAAGAGAACTTACTATTCGTTCTTCCCATGGAGAGTATGGCTGAATTAATTCTTGAAAATTATCTGCTGTTAATACTGCACTTGAGTTAATCTTGCGATTAATTAATTGGAGTACTCCAATTATTTCTTGAGACCTATTTTGCATAGGTAAAACTAACACAGAACAGGTGCGATAATTAGTGTTATTGTCGAAGCTTTTGTCAAATGTATAAGGTACACTTAAAGGTAAATTATAGGCATCTGATAAGTTTAAACTTTCACCTGTAAGAGCAACATATCCAGCCAAGCTTTTAGGTGTCATGTTGACTACCAGTTCATGGAAAGAAAAGTTTGGCAAAGAATCATTTTGCGCTACCTTAAACAATAGCCTAGATGGTTGATTTCCTTTTCTTTCTACTAGATAGACGCTACCTGCATCACTACAAGTTATCTCCCGACTTTTAGATAAAATTAAATTTAAAAGATCGCCCAAATCATAGGTATCTGAAAGGGCAGCACCAATATCTAGTAGCTGCTCTATCAATAGTTCTGTGCTCTCGGTAGCGGATTCTTGCATCCACTTGAGAATATTTAGTTGGAACATAATTTCGGGCTATTAACTAGCCTTTATCCTGAACAAACTTAATTACTAATTAATATAGTCAACTTTCGAGTAGTAATATAGTTAAAGAAAATTACTTTGAATTTAAAGGCATCAAAATTCTAGATTTTGTTTAACTGCAGTTTCAATTAGAATATTTATTATAAATACTCAGTTAGTTAGTCTGTACTAAACTAAGTTAAATTGTATCCGCTCAATCAGTTGGGGCGAACTACTATTTTATAAAGGAGTGTACATCATTTGAAGCTTACCATTTTCCAGGTTAACCCAGATTATTAAGAGGTTATCTTAAATTTATATTAAACTACGAAAACTAACTTATTCTATTTATATAGCAGATATTTCTTTAGCCATGCTAAAGTCTTTTTCTGTTAAACCACCAGCATCATGGGTTGTTAAATTAATTATTACTTTATTATAGGATATCTCTATATCAGGATGGTGCTGTGATGCCTCAGCTGGATCTACTAATTTATTGACAAAACTAACTGCTTCGAAAAAATTTTTAAATGTTTTTACACACTGAAGTTTATTTCCTTCTAGCTTCCAGTCTAATAATTGATTGGTACGTTGACTAATTTCTTCTGCACTAAGTAATTCAGTCATAAAATTCTCCAAAAACTATCCGCTCTTATCATAACGTAGTACTATAGCAGATGCTTTACTACTACTTTACAATAAGAGCGGTCTAGCGGGTCACCTTGATTGAAACCTAACTGCTGGGAGAAACCCCAGAACAGCTTAGTTAAAATAAATTTTAACATCCCTAGTAAGGGATACAAGCTAGCTACTAAAGTCCAGCCCCAGCACACAGCTGGTATTTTCCAATCAGGTGACCCAAGCGTTTACTACTATCTTGCATGGGCATCACCTCCTTATATCCCTGAGCGGTTCTTAGTAATCTTTACTATTAGGTATAGTAGCACAAAAAATTGAGAATGCAATTATCTTACTAATTTTTTTTTGTATTGATTAGGGACCTATACCATTTCTCAAAAGTCTT
>NZ_CEZPJD010000213.1:0-10862 GCF_983059655.1 Okeania sp. | reverse complement strand
CTACGACCTCAAGTTTTATTCAAGTAGATTATTTCTCAGATGAGGATATATTTTTCATTTGAATGTGCAAGTATAATGTCATTAATTAATCAGAAATCAGAAAAATATTAACTAAAAAAACTAATGCTTTGGTCTATCAAAATTAAACAGTTTATCCCTAATTTAATCTTAGCTATAGTTACAACAATACTGGTAATAGCTAGCCCCGGATTTAGCCAAACTGTACAAATAACTCCTACTAACCCACAACTTGGAGATACTTTATCAGTTGTAATTCAAGAATCCATTGGCGGAGCAACTCCCACAGTTAAGATGGATGGAAAAATTTATCCATTTTTTTCAATTGGACAAAATAAATTAAGGGCATTATTACCAACTACTCCTTTAGACCTATCGGGAACACGACAGCTTCAAATTACAACTGAAGCAGGTGTACAGAATGTGAATGTAAATCTGCAAGGTCGCTCTTTTCCCACTCAATCTATTTGGCTGCCTCCTGGCAAAGATTCTCTCAAAGGAACAGACTTAGAATTTGACAGAGTGGGAGAATTTAAAAAACTTGCCACTCCACAGAAATTTTGGAATGGTCCATTTCTTCGACCCAACCAAGGTCCTGTAAGTACAATTTATGGGGTGCGACGGTATTATAATGGGGAGTTCGCTGAAAACTATTATCATCGTGGTGTAGATTATGCAGATTATAATGGCTCTCCTGTAGTAGCTCCTGCTGCTGGTCGTGTTGCTCTAGTAGGATTAGAATCTCAGGGTTTTGAAATTCATGGTAATACTGTGGGTATCGATCATGGTCAAGGTGTAACGAGCATTTTTATTCATTTGAGTCGTATCAATGTTCAAGAAGGCGATTTTGTTAAAGCTGGCCAGTTAATCGGTGGTGTAGGATCTACAGGGGCATCTACAGGTCCTCATCTACATTGGGGATTATATGTATCTGGTCAAGCGGTCGATCCTGTTCCTTGGCGATATAAAGGTATTGAATAAAACTTTTCTAATCAACAAATATATCAAGACTCAGAAAATTTGTTTTATATAAAAATATTATGTGGGTATTAAGTTATGTTCTGAGAAATTAAGATGATAGTAGACCTTGACTTTGATTAACTTATAATCTTAATCTAATAAAATAAGTAGTAGAAATATTATTTGAAAATTCTTCTCAGTTAACTTAAATAAAACTTATGAGTATAGAAAAAATTGTTGAACAAGCTTTACAAGATGGTTATTTAACACCTTCTATGGAAGCAGAGGTAGGACTAATTTGTAATACGGCTTCTGAATTATCAATTGAAGAATATATGGCTCTTGACCGTCTAATGGGAGCTTTATTGACAGGAGAAGTTGTTGTTTTACCTCGTAAACAATTTATTAATGTGATGGAAGAATTAGTCCTTTCTGAAGCGATCGCACGAGTGGCAGAAATTGAGGCAACTAGTGACAAAACTCTTGATGTGGGCGATATTGCAGCTTATGCTTTAAATAGACTTCCTCCTTTATATGCGACTACAGAGGAAGGCGCTCAGTTTCAGAGGTCTAAGGCTAAAGATGAACTTCAAAATCTAATTTCTCAGCAGGTGAATGAAGCTGTTGCTCAAAATATAGACCGACAACCAATTAACCCTACACCTTTTGGTAATTCTCCCGATGTTAGTTCGCAACTTAGTGAGTTACTTAAATTTAATGCTCCACGGTATGAACAACAGTCTGATTAATAATTAGAATTATCTTTACTAGATCGGAAAATTAAGGTTGTTTGTTCTTAGGATAAAAATGATTGTTACAGAAAAAAATTGTTCTTATTTGTATTAGTAATTATGAATTATTTTAAGTTTTTATTTGCTTAATATATAGTATTTAAAAATAAAAATTTGACAATCTTAATATCATTATCAACAAGCAGACTACATATTATAAATACTATCTATGTAATAAATAATTAATTAGGGCTTACCGATCTAATGTAAAAATATTTACAGATAAAGGTTTTGGGTGATAATGGTTCAAAAATTTAGGATTTTGGTTAAGAGTTAGGCAGAACAATCTTGGGACAATTCTTCCTATCTATCTCTTCTATAATTCCTATTTATCCTGACTTCCACTCCTGGGAGGAGTTAGTGGCAGGTTGACTCCTGACTCCTGACTCCTCCCCTTACCAAAAGACTTTTTCAGCAAACCCTATTTAAAAAAATACAGTCAAAATACTAAATATTAAACTATTCAATCTTTAGTTATTTATACTTAATTACTATTGTTTGAAGTCTTACTCGCAGAAGTAGGTACATTCCCTTTTTCTAAGCTACGTTTCTCTCGTTTTTTCCTAGCTGCCATCAGAGTATCTTCCATAGCACTACGAGCTTGAGTTATTCTCTCTAAATTACTACGATACATATCTATGTCTTTTAATAATTTTTCTTCTGGCAGGTTTAAAGCCTGAGAAATTTCCTTCATAGCTTCTGTACGTTGCTGTTGTTCCTTAACTAAATCTGTATCTGCTATTTCTAGTAATGTGAATAAACCTATAGCAAATAGGCGATTATACTTAAATTGATAACCATCGGAAATGGCTCTTAAATTATCTTGCAAATGTTGAGCATCATCTCTATCTGTTGATAAGCAAATCCACGAAAGCATATCCTTTCCAGACATTTGCGTAGCGAAATCTTCTAATCCTTTAGCATCCGCACGATATTTATCTGGCTCCTCTGTTTGTGCTTGAATCAGAGCATTAAAAATAGAAATTTTGTCCTGTTCAGGAAAATATCCCTCCATAAAACGGTCAAAAGCTGTAACTATACCCAAAGCATAAAATGGATTATAGCTATAATTAGCATTAACGGAAATCAGGTGCATTTCCACTAGCAGCTCTTCAACAACTCGATTGTATATAGAGTTAATTGGACGGGTGTGAGAATTATAAAAAGCTTTCTTAGTATCTGAAACAGTACGAATATTATTCACCTGGTGTTCTAATTCTTATATGATCCCATCCCTGTTAGATGTTGATTTCCTACTAGGTCAGCTTGAAAGCATATAGTACTGGAAAAGCAGGGTGGGTTTGACTTTATAATTACTGTATGACACGATGGAGCATTCTATCAACTTAAAGGGCAAGTGATAATCAAAGTTTTTATCCCCCGGTTAATACACGGGAGCTTTCAAAAGAATCTATCTGGTAATATCGGCAGACTACCCTGTATTTCCTCATAATTTCTTTGAGGAACTATGCTGACGCAACTGCAATTTAGTATAAACAAGGTAACGGAGATTATACCGGGAGTCCTCAAAGCTCCATTTCAGATAGACTATCTTCTACAACTTTGCTACAGCCAATGCTTTAAAAGTTGTCGCTCCCAACGTTATAGTTCATGAGAACTTAGTTAATATTGACATCCTCTCCCGTTAAATAAGAGCGATTATAACTAGATATTCCCAAACCTCCAGATTTACGGTTACTGCTTGAGTAGCACTTATCTAGATTGAAAACAACCCCCGAGAGTACCCCTACACAGTCAATTTCTTCTAGAATCTGCCCAACCACAGTGACACTTCGATAACAAATCGGTTAGTATCAGCATCCCTTCATCATATCATAATTCTATATCAATGGAGTGCTTATTGTTTGTTTAGTGGCGATTCATCTCCCGGTATAATCTTCTATTGATCGGAAGTCCTCAACGCTCCATTTTAGATAGCATAAGCAGGGGTTCAACATAAAATTATAAGAATTAGGTAATCTGTACAGTTATTCTAATCAAAATTGAAAAGAAATATGAACTTTTCTCAAGAGTTAATATCTTTAGCTAAACATCTTGCTGGTGAATTTGATAACTCCATTCAAGCGATCGCAGACCCTGCATGGTATGTTCAACTCCGACTATGGCACAGACCTATCCCTATTAATCTGTTTCCAGAACCTAGCATTGCTTTATTTGCCGAGCAAGCAAATATTCTCAAATTAGACCAACCATATCGACCTAGAGTTATGCAACTTCGACAATTATCAGATAGTCCCACATCCTTACAAATTCAGTACTATTTACCAAAAAATGTGCCCTCTATTCTCGGAGCGGGGAGAAACCCAGACATTCTTAAACAGCTTAAACCTAACCAAATGGAGCTTTTACCTGGTTGTACTCTAGAGGTGATAAATCACAACTATGGTCAAAATAATGAATATTTTCAAGCTATTTTAGCTCCTGGTGAAGTTTGTGGCTTTACCTATCAAAATCAATATTACCAAGTTGAATTGGGTTTTGAAGTTAATGCTCAAGAGTTTGTCAGCTATGACAAAGGTATAGAT
This sequence comes from Okeania sp., assembly GCF_983059655.1. Taxonomy (NCBI): domain Bacteria; kingdom Bacillati; phylum Cyanobacteriota; class Cyanophyceae; order Oscillatoriales; family Microcoleaceae; genus Okeania; species Okeania sp. The sequence continues at coordinate 6,547 of NZ_CEZPJD010000213.1, read as the reverse complement.
CCGCAAACAGGTAAAGGTACTTGGGGTGCTTTAATGGGACCTTACAAATTTGTAAAATGTAGTAGCTTTAGTTCAGAACTGATTTTATTAAGTAGGGCTTGCTGAAAAAATCTTTTAGTAGGGGTATGAGACAGGAGGAATGGGAATAAATTTTAGGATGTAGGAAGAAGAGCTGTCCCAAGATTTTTCTGCCTTTGTCTGCTAAAGCTAGCACTTTTTTTGCTCCAAAAAGACTAAAACATTTATCAGTCAATGCTTTGAAATTTAATCAGCAAACCTTAAGTAGTGCAGCAATATTCAAATTTACCTAAAAAGGCCACCAGACTTTAATAATTGGTAGCCATTCAGATCATTAAGCTTAACTCTGAGTTCAACTAATACAGAACAGATATTTCACCAAATAACAAAGTCTATACCAACTGAATTTGAATTAATTGCAGGTAAGGTAGACTATATGCCAGAAATAATAAATTTTTAGGTATTACTTTAACTATCTATAGCGTTTCCCAAAGTCGTGAGGTACAGTTTCTTTTTGTCTTTTTATTTCCTGTTCCCTATTCCCTATTCCCTATTCCCTATTTCCTCAAACCTAAAATTTTGTACCTCATAAGTGTGGGAATTGCTATAGATATTATTGAAATTCATAGCTAGCTAAATTTAAGTGCGATTGTAATTGAGGATTTTTAGCTGATGTTTAAACCAGAAAAAATTAATATATCTATACTTGGTCATCAACTAAAAGTAAGTTTCTACAACAACTATGAGAATTTCTGTTTACGTCAAATCTAGAAGATTCAGTGGATTTACCAAAAAACTTTTTTAACAAAAAGTTGTCAGTTTTTAACTCCAGTAAAATTTACTAATAGCTCTACGTAGTAATGGTATATCGGACCGAAGAATCCAATATACCCTCTACTAAAATAATTACAAATTACTGTATTATGACTGGTCTTGGTAATCCCATTTCAATCTAAATTTTAATTTATTAAACTAAGGATTCTGCTGGACAGTTTGTTCAGATATAAAATTAATTAGTCCTACTTTAGTAGGATTAAGCTCTGTTACTTTCATGAACTTCATCATAATTAAGAGCTTCTTCTTCTGTTTCAAAAATCTCAAACACAGAATCCATCATAGTTACCTCAAATACGAGTTTAGCTTCTGGATGAACACTACAAATACGGAAGCTACCCTTAACTTTGTCAGCATCTCGCATCCCTGCTACCAGAGATGTAAGTCCAGAACTATCAATAAAGTTAACCTGACCTAAATTGACGACTACATGACGACTCAGTTTAGAGATACATTCCTGCAACTTGAGGCGGAATTGCCAAGCTGTTGTGATATCCAAACGTCCAGTTGGCGCTAGGACGATGACTGTTGTGCCGGATGGAGTTTTGTGGGTTTTTTGCTCAATATGAATCACTGACCCTTCCCTCGGGATGATATTAGTTATGGTAGTTGCCCATCTGACTGTAGTTTAACTTAGACTAGGTGGGTATTTGGTGTCCAGTTAGCCCAATCATAAGGTTTTAAGAATACTTCATACAGTTGAGCTTCTGGTGTATTGGGTTCTGGACTATAGCCATATTCCCAGCGAACCAAAGGTGGTAAAGACATCAAAATTGATTCTGTACGACCATTAGTTTGCAATCCAAAAATTGTACCTCTGTCATATACTAGATTAAATTCAACATAACGGCCACGTCGGTACAGTTGAAAGTTACGTTCCCGATCGCCATACTCTGTGGCTTGACGTCGCTCTGCTATTGGGGTATAAGCTGGCAAGAATGATTGACCACAATCTTGTACAAATTTGAACAAAGACTCCCAATTACGAGTTTCAGGAATTCCTAACTGCTGACTATAGATTGCTGCTGGTCCTTGACTATCTGGACCTTTGTATAATTCTCCTTGACCATCTTGATAATCAAAGAAGATACCTCCTACACCCCGCATCTCTTGACGATGTTTCAAGTAAAAATACTCATCACACCAATGTTTAAACACAGAGTAATATTCTTTGTGATTTTTGTCACAGGCTTGCTTGATTGTTTTGTGAAAATGGACAACATCTTCGGCAAAAGGATAGTAAGGAGTTAAATCTATACCTCCACCAAACCACCATACAGGTCCTGCTTCAAAATATCGATAATTGAGATGTACTGTTGGTACATAAGGATTTTTAGGGTGCAGTACCATTGAAGTCCCTGTCGCATAGAAACCATGACCTTCGGCTTCTGGTCTTTGCGCTAGTATACTTGGTGGTAGTTTATCTCCCCACACTTCCGAAAAATTCACTCCTCCCTGTTCAAAAACCCCACCGTCTCTAATTACACGAGACCTTCCTCCACCACCACCTGGACGTTCCCAACGGTCTTCTTGAAATTTTCCTATTCCGTCTAATTGCTCCAGTCCTTGACAAATTTCATCCTGTAGGTCCTGCATAAATTTACTGACTCGACCTTGGGTGCTACTCATTGATAGAGATAGAGGTGTTGTTTTTTTGGTTTCAGTGGAAGCTGTCATAGGTACAATATGCGTCTCAAATTAACTAAAAATTATATATATCTTTCCAGGTTTTTTATCCTACCATGTTCTCGATCGTCTAGTAAAATTTTCCTAATTTTTTCCAGCTTTTATTAAGTAGATAGACCTATCATGTCATAGATATATGTCTGATACTCAAGTATCATTCTTAGTTACTGAATTAGTCTTGCCTATTAATCTACATCTCTACGAACTGGTAGAACATAATTTAAGTAGGTCGGTGTTGAAATTTATCGTTATGAAAAGGCAGGAGGCAGAGGGCAAAAAGGAAGAGAGTTTTTAGCAAATTTACTTTTCGTTACATACTTTTGTTTTTTTGCACCGTTCTACTTACTTACTTAATCATTTAATTACAAAAAATTTTGTAGCTAATTACTATTGATTCTTTTACTAATTACTAAGTTTAGTTTTTCATCTCATCGTTCATCATTTTTGTAGACTTCCTAAAAGTATTAGTTTTTAATTATAGTTTAAAACTGAGTGCTTTTAATAAAATTAATAATGAATTTAATTATTAGTCAAAATTAAGTCAGGAGTATACGTAACATTACTTTGCAAATAACAGATATAATCTAAGAAAGATTTAATTTTTGAAGGATATTTTTATGTCAATTATACCCGATACTCAATCTATTCTGGATGTTTTACGACCAGTACAAGACCCCGAACTACAGAAGAGTTTGGTAGAACTAAATATGATTCGCAATATTAAAGTTAAAGATGGACAAGTTGAGTTCACCTTAGTATTGACAACTCCAGCTTGTCCATTACGAGAATTTATTGTCGAAGATTGTCAAAAGGCTGTCAAGCAACTACCCGGTGTGAAGGAAGTAATAGTAGATGTAACAGCAGAGACTCCTCAGCAGAAAACTATACCCGACCGTCAAGGTATTGATGGAGTGAAAAATATTATTGCTGTTTCTAGTGGCAAAGGTGGAGTGGGTAAAAGCACAGTAGCAGTGAATGTAGCTGTGGCCTTAGCTCAAATGGGCGCTAAAGTAGGTTTGATTGATGCTGATATTTATGGTCCTAATGACCCAACGATGTTAGGTCTGGCAGATGCTAAAGTTATGGTACAAGCAGGACAATCTGGAGAAGTCCTGGAACCAGCTTTTAATCATGGAGTAAAGTTGGTTTCTATGGCTTTTTTAATTGATAAAGATCAACCTGTAATTTGGCGTGGTCCAATGTTGAATGGAATTATCCGACAATTTTTGTACCAAGTACAATGGGGCGATTTAGATTATTTATTGGTAGACTTGCCTCCTGGTACTGGTGATGCTCAATTAACATTAGCTCAAGCTGTCCCTATGTCTGGAGTGGTAATTGTGACAACTCCTCAAACAGTGGCATTATTGGACTCTCGCAAAGGTCTAAAAATGTTTCAGCAGTTGGGGGTCTCTGTATTGGGAATAGTTGAAAATATGAGTTATTTTGTCCCTCCAGATATGCCAGAGAAAAAGTATGACATTTTTGGTTCTGGTGGTGGTAAAAGAACAGCAGAGGAACTAGGTGTACCACTACTTGGAGGTGTTCCTTTGGAAATGCCTGTTAGAGAAGGTGGGGATATTGGAGTTCCTATTGTAGTTGGCGCTCCCAACTCTAGTTCCGCTCAAGAGTTGAAAGCGATCGCTCAAAAAATTGCTGCTAGAGTTTCTGTTGTGGCTTTGGCTTAACGAAGTCAGAAGTCAGAAATCAGAAGTCAGAAGTTATTTTTTTAACTTAGAGCAGTGTCGGGAAGATGTCAAAGATGCCAAAAATATTACAATAAAAAAGTCTTCATTTTCCTAAAATTAAGAAAATTTTTGATAGGAGTAGAAAACTATGATTTTACCTGGTGTAGCAGTTAGAGTTAAAAATATTAGTGATACTTATTATGGATTTCAAGGACAAGTTCAACGAGTAAGTGATGGTAAAGCTGCTGTATTATTTGAAGGTGGAAATTGGGATAAGTTGATAACATTTAGAATCTCAGAATTAGAGTTAGTAGATGCAACGGCAGGTCGCAAGAAAAAATAATTTAGTTAGTAAATAGTGTAAGCATTTCTTCCGGAATGCTTACTAAAGAGTAGATGTTTTTTTATATTTATAGCTGAATAATTCAGATTGAAAGTCTTTGATGTCAACAATAAATAAAGACAATAAATTCTGCTTACCAACTCTATAATTTTAAGAAAAGGTAATTATTAATTATTAACTGGAGGGTACAAAAAGTTATTCCAAACAACGATTTGTTTTGAAGACTGTAAAGTATTACTGGAAAAGGCTTACAGTATTTACCGCTTTGAACAAAGAGTTTTTAATCTTTAGATAGCTGAAAGCCTTAGGTAGCAATAGTTATTTTAATAACTTTGCACTGTCTAGTTATTAATTAGGGCTTGCTGATTAAATATCAAAGTTTTTAATGGCAAAGGTTTCAGACTTTGCAGGTACTAATAAAGTATCAGCTTTTAGGTAGTTCCAGTTCAAAAATCTAGGGTTTTTGGCAAAAAAGGGTTAGAAAATCAAGGGAAGATTCTTCTGGCTGTTTCTTCTCGGAATCTCATGCCTCCTGGATTATGAATTCTGGATTCTGGCTACTCCCCTGAAAAAAAGACTTATTCAGCAAACTCTAATTATTAATTATTAATTATTAATTATTAATTATTAATTATCTACATTATGCGTCTTCCTTTACCACAGTTTGCTAATACAAATCGCCATAAAAATTACATAGCTGAAGTAATAGAAACAGTAACTACAGAATTTTTGGCTCAATGTTTAGAACCAAATGAGTTAGATTTTCCGATGATGCCTGCTTTTGGTACTTGGGTAAAATCGGAGGATGAACAATCAGGAAATCAGATTTATGGAGTGGTTTATTATGCAACTACTTTACCTATTGATTCAGTACATAGAGCAAGAGCTTTGGGAATGTCTTTAGCTCAGTTACGTGAAGAACAACCCCAAATTTTTGCTATGTTGAAGACAGAATTTAGGGCAGCAATAGTAGGTTTTAAGTCTCAAGAACAGTTAAATGGTTCTACAGCAGAAAATGGCATAATTTACCAATATCTTCCACCCCGTCCGCCTCAAATTCATCAAGCAGTTTATTTATGTGAACCAGAAGAAATCATTAGGTTTAGTGAAAAGTTAGATTTTTTGCGGACTTTATTACAGTTAATTGATGCTCCTGTGGATGCTTTAGTAGCTGCTACTATTAGAGAAATTTATCAACTGAGAAAAGCAGACCGTAATTGGTTAGTTCAGGCAGGTAGAAATATGAGTGTTTTGTTGAGGGATGATTATGATCGTTTAAAAATAATATTAGGGCAAATACATCCTTAAAAAAGAAGAAGGAAGAGGGAAGAAGGAAGAAGGAGGAAGGAAGAAAAAAACTTAAATTTATTTCTTATATATATTCATGCTTGGGCTTACACCAACGCACCGCAAAAGACATGATATTAAAAGTAAAATAACTAAAGTAAATACAGAGTCTTTTCGTATCAAATTTATAACTCAAAAATGATGATTAAACGAAAAGTATTTTACCGAAAAATTGTGGTTTAAAGCCTCCCCTTTTAAGGGGATAATAAAAAAAATTTCATTATTAGTCAATCCTCTTCTTTTCAAGGAGAGGTAATTATTCATTATTCATTATTCATTATTCATTGTTGAAATATCTTTGCTTCTACTATATCTAGTACTAGCAATTATCATAGTACCTATGATTGTTCCCTTAAAGGAGGAATTCCAACTCAATTTTGATGAAGGACTTCAATTAATGAGGGCTTCACTTTATATGCAGGGTTACTCACCGCAGACAGAAATTTGGAGCGATCGGCCTTTCTTTTTCCCAGCATTGCTTTCATTATGGTTTAGTATAGTTGGAAAATATGTTTTTTCAGCACGCCTTTTGACCATAACTTTTTCAGCATTACTAATATGGTTTTTCTTTGAAACTATTTAGGGCTTGCTGATTAAACCTAAATGTCTTTACTGATATTGGTTTTAGCCT
>NZ_CEZPJD010000212.1:0-10914 GCF_983059655.1 Okeania sp. | reverse complement strand
TTATTTAGATATTATTACCCATCAGGAAGTGAAGTGGAAAAGCGCTATTTAAGGGGGGTGCCAATAGGGCGCTTTGGTAAACCTTCGGAGATCGCTGCAAGCATTGGCTTTTTCTTTTCAGAAGAAGCAGGTTATATTACTGGGCAGACTCTTTTTGTAGATGGTGGCTGTAGCATTGATGTACATCCTTATTACAAAACAAGATCAATCATTGATTCAAATTAACAGGTAAAATTTTAAGAGAAATCTAATTCAAAAGGTAGAAAATCAAGATAGAATGCTTGATGATTAACTGTTGAAAAATTATCAATGACTGAAAATATCTCATACCCTTGGAAACAAGAAACTATAATTCGCCATACCCAAAGACTGTTATGGAGCTATAAATATTGGACTGGTAAAACTCTAATGGATGTAGATGGAACACCGGAATTTGTGGCTCAAGCATTGTGGGAAGCTCCATTTATTGTTGTTTCTCACGGTATGGAAGAAAACCCTATCTTAAATTATGGTAATCAGCAAGCATTGAAGTTGTGGGAAATGAGTTGGGAGCAGTTTACCCATACACCCTCTCGCGAGACAGCACAACCTGTAGAGCGCAAAGAACGGGAATTATTATTGACTCAGGCCAAAACTAAAGGGTATATTAGTGATTATCGGGGGGTTCGTATTTCCAGTAAAGGCAAACAGTTTTGGATCTCAAATGCTATCATCTGGAATCTTCTAGATGAAAATCAACAGCAATGTGGTCAAGCTGCTACTTTTAATCAGTGGGAGTATATTTAGTAGTGGTGAATTGTGATAATTTAGGCAAGAATATATCAGAATATTTTAAACTCTATTTTCTGTATAAATTACCTGACAACATTAATTGACAAGATTAGAAAGTTGTATTACTCAAACCATCAAACTATTAAAATTTAACTATTGAGACAGATACAAGAAATTATAAAGCATTATTAGAAATGAAAATTAAAATCCAAAATCTTGGTGTATTAAAGCAAGCTGAATTCACTCTTGCCGATCTGACGATTATTTGTGGTAGTAACAATACTGGCAAGACTTATGCTACTTATGCCTTATTTGGATTTTTGTTTACTTGGGAAGAGATACTTACTATCGATATCGACAATCAAATTCAGCAATTATTTTCTGAAGGTGTGATTTATGTTGATATACAAAAATATATCAAACAAACTCAAAAAATAGTTGCTAAAGCTTGTCAGGAATATACAACCGAGAAATTACCAGATATTTTTGCAGCAGCGCCTGAAAAATTCAAAGAAACAAAATTTGATGTCATTTTTGATGTAAATGACATTAATTTGAATATGAAATTTGAGCAGAAAGTCGGTTTACCAAGTGGAGGATTTTTTTCACTTACTAAAAATGATGATAGTACAGAATTAGTTGTGACATTTCCAGTTGAACAAGAAAAAGTGAAAATTCCTGCTGTACTTCTTAAGGCTTGATTGCAAAAGCTCTCAAAAGAATTATTTTTTCTCCACTTTTTCCTAGACCTTTCATCGCTAGTGGAGAAAGAACAGGTGCTGCTATTTTTCGTAAAGAGTTAAATTTTGCCCGCAACCGTTTGCGTGAAGAAATGAGTCAGGCAGATTATAAAATTGATCCAAGAGAGCTTTTATTTAAGGGATATCAAAATTATCCACTTCCAGTTGAACAAAATGTAGATTTTACACGAGACCTAGAGACAATTTCCAAACAACGTAGTTTTCTTCATAATGACCATCCTGAAGTTTTGAATGATTTCGCCGATATTATTGGAGGTGAGTATACAGTTACTTCCAATGACGAACTTTATTATTTGCCGAAACAAGGAAAACGACCTCCCAAACTGTCTATGCTTGAAAGTTCCAGCGCTGTGCGTTCTTTACTAGATATTGGTTTTTATCTAAAACACGAAGCTCAACCTGGGGACTTACTGATGGTAGACGAACCTGAATTAAACTTACATCCCGAAAACCAGCGTCGTGTTGCTAGACTATTTGCTCGACTTATTAATCTGGGAATCAAGGTTTTTATTACTACCCATAGTGATTATATTATCAAGGAATTAAATACACTAATTATGCTGAATCACGATAAACCTCATCTGAAACGCATTGCTGAGGAAGAGGGTTATCAAACAAAAGAATTAATATCTGTTGAAAAGATTAAGGTATATATTGCGGAAGAAAAACTTATGCAACCAAAAGGTTATAAAAGAAAAATTAAGTGCCCAACTCTTACCCTAGCAAATATTGACCCGGAAATGGGTATTGAAGCTCGTAGTTTTGATACAACTATTGAAGAAATGAATCGAATTCAGGAAGCAATAGTCTGGGGTGAAGATTGATGGTTGATTCGGATATTGTTATCCTTAAAAGGATGATTCAACCGAGAGCTACAGTAGCATTAGAATCTGAACATCAAAAGAAGATCGTCAAACTAACAGAAGATTGTGATAACTACACTGTAACTATTCATGGAATGCCTGATAATGATGAAGTTATTGTGATTAAGGTGGATACTTTTAGCGCACCAACTACAATTTTCCAGGGAATTAAAGGTGAATGCAAACGTGCAGATTTTGTCATTATTTCTGATACTACCTACAAAGAAAATTTATCGTATGTATTGAAATGAAGGCAGGAAAAAAGACATCTAAAGAGAAAGAGATTATCCAGCAACTAAAAGGGGCGCAGTGTTTTGTTGAATATTGTCAAGCAATTGGTAAATCATTTTGGGAAAAACAAGATTTTCTTGATGATTATAAATATCGTTTTGTCAGTATTAAGAATATCACAGTTATAGCAATGTGCGCTGGCATATTTACAAATTGCAGGAAGTGTCCAATAGCTAAAAGTCTTATATGATAAGCTTTTTATTCCCCCTGTTGCCTGTTGCCTATTGCCTGTTGCCTGCGCGCAGCGCTATAATAAGAAACCAACACGATATAAATCTAAAGATGATATTCACGATACTCCAGAAAATATGCTAAAAATTAGCTCTCCAGATTATATTCAGTTTAATCATTTGATAGGAGGTAAAAAATAATTAGGACAAAAAAGAAAGTTTTGCAGATAGCAATTCCTTTATTAAAACTGTTAAATTATCCATTGAATAGTCCAATAGATACTCTATCATAATTACCCAACAATTATTTTCTGATAAATAATTTTGTATTACTCAAGTCATCAAATCATTAAATTGAACTATTTAAAATCCATGAGTATTATATCATGTCCGGATAATTAGTAATAACAAACCTTCTCCATTATGCCTTCTTTCTGTCAAAGTATAAGTATTCAACCGGACATGATATCATTATTCATTTTATTTAAGTTTTTCCTTCAATTGATTTAACTGTTCTGGTGTTAGTTTAATTTGTACTTCTAATAACTGAGTTGCATCCTGAAATAAAAGAATATCTTTTTCGACTAAAATTTCGGGATTATTAATTTCAATTCTTTGATATTTGACTTCTGGCAATGCAACTCTAATTACCAGTTGTTGTTGAGATTTAGGAAAAATATATAATTCCTGACGAGTATGATGTAATTCTAATTTTTGAACAGTTGTATTGCTTTCTGCCGTTGAGTTTGGTTTTTGCCAATAAAGAGTGATACCGCGAATTTCTGGTTTAGCTATCTCAAATATTTCATCAAATCTTTGAGGTTCCCAATCAAGTTCTGTAATATCTCCACTAACAGGAATAAGTCTCTGTCGCCAGGTAATTTCTTGATCGGCGATCGCTGCCCACCATTGACGGATAGTATCTAGATTATCGGGATTTTCTGGGTTATTACTACCTAATTGCCAAATAGTTTTAAGCTGCATATATAGATGATTTTAGTTAAGTGAGTATGAATTAATTTGATAAGCACCTAAACAAAATTATTTACCTAATAATATCAAATCCGGTAGCATCGGTGTAATAAGATAGTGAATCAGAATTTCCTACGGAATGCTCCACAAACAGCAATCCTGCAATTCAGAAGGGAAGAAAACTCAGAATTCTTTCCGCTCTGGGTGAAGATGGAATATTTTTTTATACCGAATTAAACGGATTTGATATAAGGGATTCATTCTGACAAAGTATGTGATTAATTTTGTCTACCTGCTTAATATTATTTTAGTATAAAAGCGAATTAAATTCCACTAATGTAGAAAATTCTAATTTAAAAAGTCCTGAAAAAATCGAATCAAAAACACCATCTGCTGAGGAGTTATATTACCAAGCAAACGAACTAAAAGATGCACAAAAATATGCAGAGGCAATTGCTTTATACGATCAAGCTTTAGAGCTAGAACCTGAATATGTAAAAGCATTGAATAATAAAGGTTATACTCTCAATGCTCTAGGAAGGTATGATGAAGCATTAGAAGTTTTAGATAAAAGATAAAGCTCTCGAACTTAAGCCAGACTATTATAACGCTTGGAGGTCAAAATCAGTAGTTCTTTTTAGTCTTGAGCGATATGAAGAAGCTCTCTCTTCCTGCGATAAAGCTATTTCATTAACTTCAGAATTATCCAATAGACATCTCCAAAAATCAAAAATAAAATCAATTATTATCCATAAATTATCAATTATTCTTCCCTGTTCCCTGTTCCCTGTTCCCTCTTTTCTGGATATGTCTATTACAAAAACAGAACAGACTACTGAAGAAACTTAAGAATTAGCTGAACAATTCTTTTATCAAAATGCTATAAAGCGGTATATTTAGGGAATGTGCTGTACTGTCTGAGTTTGATATCAAATCCGTTTAATTGGACATAAAAGAAATCTCCAATCGCCATAACTAGGCTCATCTTTCTAATTCTTTATCCTCCTGATTCCTGACTCTTGAGGACTGATATCATGTCCGGATAATCAGTTATAAAAAACCTCTTCCCTTTAAACCTTTCTTTCCCTTCTGCCTTCTGCCTTCTTTCCTCCAAAGTGTAAGTATTCAACCGAACATGATATGACTCCTTCTTCAAGATGAATAAGGGATAATAATTTCAAATTTTGTTCCTTCACCGGGCTGACTTTGCACCGTAATTATGCCGCCATGTTGTTGAATAATCGAATAACTCACAAATAATCCCAAACCCGTTCCTTTACCCACCGGTTTAGTTGTAAAGAAGGGGTCAAAAATCCGGTCTTGAATGTCTACCGGAATGACACTATTTGTATTAGCAATGGTAATGCGTAATTCTTGAGAATCTGTTACTGTAGTTGAAATCCTAATTTCTGGAGATTCAGCAGCTTGTGGATGGGAGCGAATGGCATCAATGGCGTTACTAATAATATTAAAAAATACTTGATTCAGTTGGCTGGGATAACAGGTGATTTTAGGTAAATTACCATATTCTTTAACCACTCGAATCTCCGGTTTATTATCATACCCTTGCAAGCGATTTTGTACAATTAACAACGTACTTTCAATGCCAGTATGTAAATCTACAGCTTTAATTGGAGATTCATCTAAACGAGAAAAGTCGCGTAAACTAAGAACAATTTGCTTAATGCGATCGCTGCCGACTTTCATAGATTTAAGAATTTTAGTAACATCCTCCAAGAGAAAATCCAGTTCAATTTCTTCCCACTGGTCTTTAATAGCTAGACTCGGTTGAGGATATTCTGTCTGATATAGGGTTAGCAAATTTATGAGGTCTTCAAAATAATTTTCTATATGATTAATATTTCCTTGAATAAAACCAATGGGATTATTAATTTCATGAGCAATTCCGGCCACCATTTGACCGATAGATGACATTTTTTCAGTATGAATTAACTGTGCTTGAGTTTGTTGCAATGTTTTCAGGGTTTGCTCTAAATCTTTAGCTTTTTGGTTGAGAGCTTTGGTTTTTCTTTCAACCTCTATTTCTAGGGTTTGGGAATAGTTTTCTGCTTTTTGGTAGAGACGAGCATTTTCTACAGAAATAGCCGCCTGACTCATAATTAAATTAAGTACTTCCACTCGCTCTTGAGTAAATACATCTGTTGTTAAATTATTTTCTAAGTACAAAATTCCAACTTGTTTCCCTTGCTGACTAATTGGTATACATAAAACCGATAGCGGTTGATGCGTTATCACATAGCGATCGCTACTAAATTGTGTTGCAGTACTTAAGTTTTCAAAGACAGCGGTTTCTTGGGTTCGTGCGACTGAATAAACTAAACTTTGAGGGATTTCTGAATATTCTTCGAGAGGAATTTCTAAAGTTTTTGCTTGATTTTGGTCAGCGGTAGCTACGACCAACCACTGTTGCTCTTGGAAGAGAATAAAATGACCCTTTTGTGCCCCAGCATTAGCAATTGCAATCTGCATTAAAGTGACTAATAATTTCTCTAATTTAACTTCTTGGGAAATAGCTTTTGCCGCTTTCAAGACTGCCGGAAAATCTAACCATAAGTCTGAGTTACTACTGGTATTGACTGAGTTTTTGCTCTGGGTAGAAGTAATCGTTGAATTGGAGGGAACTCCGACGGAGGTCGGTTCTAGAATAGTCTTGAGCAGTTGGGGATAACGTCTTTCTAGATGAGCAACTTTTGCTTTTGCACCCCAATGAGAATAACAATAATAAGCGTCTATCATATAACTACTAGCAACTTTTTCTTTACCCCAAGCGAGATAGAATTTAGCAGCGAGTTCATTAGCTAGTGCTTCTTCTTGGATGTATTCATTTTCTTTTGCTCCAGCAATAGCGCGGTCATAAAGTTCAATTGCTTCTGTTTTTTTCCCTAGTACTCGGCATTTTTCTGCTTCGACTAAATCAGCCTTATGTTGATAATTCATCGGCGCATAATCTGCCCATTCTTGTTGTAATTTAGTTTGATTTTCTTCGACTCTTTGTCGGATTTCTGATGTAAATTCAGATGCTGATTTTAATCCAGCTAGAGTCGCTAAAGAATCATAGAAGTAAAATCCAGCTTCATTAAATGTTCCTAAATGAGCGACTAAAGTTTTTCTCGTATCAACCGCTATTTTTTTAGCAGATTCATTTTCTTCAAAGAGGATCAAAACCATGAGTTTATACGAGTAAAAGTAATTTAATCCTGATAAGTCATTGGCTAAGTGTAACTGGGAACTCAACTCTGCTTCTTCAAATAATTCCCCAGATAAAAGAGTTGGATTTTCTGTAACGTTGAGCAAATTTAATATTGTTTGCAAAGAGATACAACACCAGTTAGCAGCATTTAATTGTTTGAGTTGCATTAATATCTCGTTATAAGCACGAGTTTCTTCCGCCAAAATTGCCAGGGGTTGAGCGCACCAGAAAGCATACACACAGAAGGAACTAATGTTATATCCAGCAGATTCTAGATTACCGACTTCTAATCCGATAGTATATCCTTGTTTCAATAGGGGTAGGGTGTGTTTGAGGTGAGATTTATGGTGTGTTAAAAAGAAAGCTACAGTGTTAAATATCTCAGGTTGAATCGCTTTAGCATCCAGTTTAGAGACCAGTTGAAGTGCTAACTCACCAAACTGAACCCCAGCCTCTACATCTTGCAACAGATTACAAGTAATCAAGCCATAGCAGCTATATGCGGTAGCGGAGGCGGATGTATTTCCAGATTGAATGGATAGCTTAACGGAGGAAGTGACCAGTAACGGAAAGAATGGACAATTAGAGATGTAAGCCGCAGCTAAGATACTATTGATAATCTCAACAATGGCAATTGTTTTGCGGTCTGTCATAATGGGAAGATTAATTAAGTCTTCAATTTCTTGCCCGCCTATGAGATGATTAATATCTGTAATACTGTCTTGAATATCAGTTTGTGTTGGTGTTTCTGGACAAATAAAACCCAACTGCTGCAACAGTTTTTTAGCAGTCGTAATGGCTTCTTTCAATTGGCCTTGAGAGGCTTTTGATTGAATTCTAATTCGGTAGCTATTGACTTTTTCAAGTAAGTCTTTGGCTTCCTTGATCGTGGTTTCAATCAACTCTTCCATCACCTCAATTTCACCACTGAGGGAAGCTAATTCAGCCGCCAATTCATGGAATTCTAGCGTAACTTTATATTGATTTTCCCAAGCTGTTTCACCGAGCAGTAATAACCCAGTATTAGCATATTCACGACCTGCTTGATAAGCAGTGGCGGCTCTAGCTTTACGACAAGCTATCAGATTCAGTTGAGCTAATTCATCTCTTTCTTTTTGAGCGCTAATTAAAGTGATTCCATAATTTAACTGATTCACCAGATTAAAAATTCGTTCTTCTATTGCTTCTGAGGGCGTTTGTTGCAGCAGTAGTTGCCCAATCTGATAATGAGTTGTTTGTTTAAGACTCTCAGGAATTAAGGAATAAGCAGCTTGTTGAACTCGGTCATGTAAAAAGCGATAATTGACTGAAACCCGATCGATATTATCTTTTTTTTGCGGGTTTAATACCCCACCGTCTACATGGTGTTCAAAATTGTTTGGGGAAGCAATCCCCATGCAATTTTCCCTCTCTTGGTCAGCATTCCCTCTCTTGGTCGGCGTTCCCTTGCGCCTGTCGGCGGCGCGGGGTCCGACCGCTTGCGCCTGGCGGTGGCGCGGGGTCTGACCGCTCCTGACTCCTGACTCCTGACTCCTGACTCCTTCTTCAATCTCATCATCTTGATAGCTTTGGAAAAACTTATAGGTTTCACTTTCAGGAATGACAAATCCTTCTTGTAGAGCTTTCCATAAATCGGTGGCTACATTTTCTGGAGTTGCCTTACACACCACTGCTAATGTTGCTAAGTCAAAACGGTTGCCAATACAAGCAGCTAACTTCAGAATGTTTTGAGTAGCTGACGGTAGTTTTTGCAACCGCCCCGTCATAAATTCTATGACATTATCTGTGAGTGAAAGTTGCCGAACTTGAGTGAGATCGCATTGCCATCCGCCTTTGATTTGTTCTTGGTTAAAAGGAACGGAGTGAGGGAAATTAAAAGTGATGCAGCCTTCATCATATAATCCTTGCAAAAACTGAGTCGTAAAAAATGGATTCCCCTGAGTTTTTTGATAAACTAATTGGGCTAATGGTGTAGCTATAGTTGTTGAACAGAGTAATGTATCGGCAACTAACTGCTTAATATCAACCTCATCCAAAGGCGTTAGAGTAATTGTATTAACTATTGCTTCTTGTTCTCTTGGTGCGCGTTCCTTAGCGGATGAAACATCCGCAGGGTCGCACCGCTTCTGAATCTCAGCCAGGGTTAACATCAAAGGATGAGCGGGACTGACTTCATTATCCCGATAAGTTCCTAAGATGAGTAAATAACCCAGTTTAGACGGATTCATTAAGAGTTTGAGTAGATTCAATGATGCCGAGTCAGCCCATTGTAAATCATCTAAAAAGATTACTAAGGGATGATCTGCAGTTGTAAAAACACGCAGGAATTTATTAAACAATAAGTTAAAGCGGTTTTGTACGGCACTCCCCGAGAGTTTAGGTGAGGGAGTTTGTGGACCAATAATAGATTCTAGCTCGGGAATGACATCAATTAAAACTTGTCCCTGAACTCCAACAGCATCTAAAATCTTGGCTTTCCATTGTGCCAATTGTGCGTCAGATTCACAATTGAGTTGTCCGAGCAACTCCCTGAAGGCTTGCACAAATCCTGATAGGGGAATATTACGGTTAAATTGGTCAAATTTTCCTTTGATGAAATACCCTCGTTGACGAGTAATGGGTTTGTGAACTTCATTCACCACAGCCGTTTTACCAATCCCTGAAAAACCTGCCACTAGCATCATTTCTACCCTTCCTTCTCCTTCTCCCCCCTGTTTTATCCCCCTCCCCTCCCCCTTGGAAAGGGGGAAGCCAGATGTTGCTTCGCTTTTGGTTTGATGGGGGGTTGGGGGGGATTCTTCTCCCTGAGCAAGGAGAGTCTGGGGATTGGCAACGCGCTCAAAAGCATCCAACAATGCTTTAACTTCTGTTTCTCGTCCATAGAGTTTTTCGGGGATGAGGAAGCGATCGCTTATATCTCTACTCCCTAGCTCAAAGGTTTTTATTTGACCTGTGTTTTCCCACTGTTGTTTACACTCACTCAAGTCATATTCGATTCCTAAAGCACTTTGATACCGCTGTTCAGCATTTTTCGCCATCAGTTTCATTACTATATCTGAGATTGCTTTGGGAATTTCCGGTTTGAGTATATGCACAGGAGTAGGTTTCTTGGCAATATGACTGTGGACTAATTCCATCGGGTCTTCGGATTTAAACGGCAGCTCTCCCGTCAGCAGTTGGTAGAAAGTCACTCCCAAAGAATAAAAATCGCTGCGATAGTCGATACCTCGGTTCATCCGTCCGGTTTGTTCGGGAGAAATATAAGCTAAGGTACCTTCGAGAACGTTTGAATTCTGAATTTCTTGGGTTTCTCTGGGTAACAGGGAGGAAATGCTGAAGTCAATCAGGTATATTTCTTGAGTTTCCGGGTTAATTAAAATGTTGGCAGGTTTAATGTCTTTATGGATGACTCGATTTCGATAAAGGTCTTCGAGGATTTTAGATATCGCGACCGCAAACTTCAAAAACTCTTTTATGCTCAAGGGGCGATCGCTAATATACTGCGACAGGGACATCCCACCGACATCTTCCATCACCAATACATAACCTAACCCGTATTTTTCTAAGGCAAGAGGTCGAACAATTCCTGGAAAATCCAGGTTTTTGTTGAGGAAGTATTGGTGACGAAACTGCAGGAGTTCGTTAAAAGTGGGATATTCTTTGCGTAGCTTTTTGAGAATCACAGGTTTCGAGTCCTCAATTTTGACCCCTCGATAAACCAGGGTGCGAGTTCCATCATAAATTAGGTCAGTGGTTTGGTATCCTGTTAGAATCGTTATCATTTTTTCAAGAATTTAGAATTTATACCAATTTGATAAATGGTAAGCATTTCCTCCGGAATGCTGCGCAAACAGCTATTAGCCATCAGCTATCAG
>NZ_CEZPJD010000211.1:2941-10916 GCF_983059655.1 Okeania sp. | reverse complement strand
ATTGATGATTTATGCGTATGGGATTGATTTAATTTTTGATGATCGCCAGATGTCTTCTCATAATCAATAGCTTAAAAACCTAATCGTTACGTTATATCTATGTGCAGTTAGGCGGATTTGATATCAAGAGTTAAGTAGGGTTTGCGCTCAAAAGTATGAGTGGTAAGGGTAGGAGCCAGAATCCAGAATCCAGAAATCAGGAGGAAGTCAGGAGGAATGGGAATTATAGAAGAGGTAGTCAGAAGAATCGTCCCAAGATTGTTCTTCCCCTATCTGGCCCAAAATATGCTCCTTTTTGAGCTCTAATAGCTCAAAACCAGGTACTTTTTCAATACCTAAAAAGGCTAAAATCAATATCAGTAAATGCTTTGATATTTAATCAGCAAGCCCTAAGTAGGGGAGCCGTCGTTAGAGCAACGTACAGAATGAATTGCTTCAATATCAGTTTTTAGGTTAAACATCCTCTTTTTCTATTAGCACACGTGGAATTCTACAATTCCCATGTTCGTAGCGTTAAGGTGCATTGTGCGCCAGCTAAACAAAAAATTTTCTCCTTCTATTCCTCTTTTTTCTTCTCTCCTATTAAGTAGTTTTGATAGTAATTGGTAAAGAGATAGAAACTGTAGAGCCTTGATTTTTTCCAGCACTTTCTAAAGTAATATTTCCTCCCATCAATTCCATCAAACTACGAGAAATTGATAATCCTAAACCACAACCACTATAGGCACGAGTAGTCGAACCATCTACCATTACAAAAGATTGAAATAGTTTATACTGTTCGCTTGGTTCTACCCCAATTCCTGTATCTTTAATAGTTACTACTACAATGGGTACTTGATCTATATCATAAGTATTAAGACTTGGTTTAATCTGAGCTTCGATAGTAATACTACCAGTTTCTGTAAATTTAATTGCATTATCAAGGACGTTTAAGAATACTTGCTTTAGCTTATTGGGATCGGCTTCTACAAATATGGATTTCGAGATATTAGATTTATATAGTTGCAAATTTTTTTGTTGAATCATAGACTGCTGAGAATCAATGATTTCATTTAAACAATCAGACAAATTTACTGACTTTTTGTTGACTGGAAATTTGCCTTGTTTAATTTGCACTAAATCTAAAAGTTCATTAATTAGATTTAGTAAATGAATAGCAGATTTATCAGCTTGATTTAATAATTCTACTTCTTCTTCTTGACTATCACAAAACCCATCAAGGATTAATTTTATAGAACAAATAATACTATTAAGTGGAGTCCTAAGTTCATGGGAAATATTTTTCATAAATTCATCCTTAAACCGATCTGCCTGTTGTAAAGCAGAATTGTTGTTCTCCAATTCAACAAATGATTTTTGTAATTGTTCGGTCATTTGATTAAATGCCTGAGCTAATATTGCTAGTTCTTCAATGGGAACTTCTTTGACTTTTTGTTCCCATTTTCCAATAGAGACAGAAGTTGCTGCTTGCTTTAAATTTTTTACTGGTTTAATAATCAATTCACAACTGAATAAACCAAAAATAATTGCTATGATTAATGCAATTAAACATAGAGCAATAGTAATTCGGGTATTGGTATGAATACGTTCTGTAAAATCTGCTTCAGGAATTACTACCAAAATTAACCAATCTAAACCATATTTATCGCTAAAAGGTACGACTTGTAAAAATTGTTGTTGACCATTAATATCAAAGTTAAGTAATACATTGCTTTGGATTTGATTGAGGTCCTCAAACCTGTCTTTAAGATGTTGACTTGCGGAATTAACTAAAGGATCGTTACTGTTGGAAGCGTCAATTAATTCTAGATCCCCATTTTCTTGAATAAAAGATTCAGAAGTGGCGGAACTAGCTATTAATTGTCCATAACGATTTAAAATGAAAGCTTCCCCAGATTTACTAATTTTTAACTGTTTGAGAAAGTCATGAAGTTGAGAGAAAGTCAGAGTAGCAGTGACTAAGGCGATCGCATTATTATCATTATCAATTACTGGTTGAGTTGCCATAATTTCTACTCTTTCATCAATGAGCGATCTAAACATCTTACCCCAACCTGCTTTACCTGCTCCTATACCATCTTGATACCATGGCCGTATACGAGGATCGTACTCCGGAACGACTTTTATGAGATTAGTCCGTACCCCTTGAGCGTTGGTAGCATATTCCCGCAGTTCTCCTTCTGTAGATTCGTCTGTAATGATGGTATTAAATTTATTACGATCTTGGCGACTGATTGCAAGCATAGATCCTGATGTGGATGTAATACCAATGACACCAATGGAGTCAAAAGATTGAATTTGTTGCCATAAATGACGCTCCACATCATTAATTTCTTGAAGATTAAGTTGATTAAGACGAATAGCATTTACATTTAGTTGATTAACTAAATGAGGAGTATCTAAAAAAATATTCAGTTTCTGTTGAATACGAGCTGTAATTTCACCTTGTAACTGATTAGCGAGGTCGTTGATAGCGCGCTTACCATTTGTAAATGAAAGATATCCCACTAATCCTACTGTTGCTATGATTTGCAGCACAAATGGGACAATGACTATGAATCGTAAGGGGAGTTTTGGTGAGGATTGGCAAAATAGAGAGTTTAGTGGTAACTTTGGCATGATAGCGATCGCTAATTTCTTCAATTATACAGATACAATTTGCTCAAGTTTTTGATTATTTTTGATTCCATATTGTAACTCCTTGCCAGTTTGTAGGTATACCCTCTGATAAAAAATTATTAACTCGTTCTAAATAAATTTCTGCCACTTTATCATTTTGATTTACTGTTAATACTTTCTGGAAATATTCCTTTGCCATGGTAAATTCTTGTTGTTGATAATGTAAAACTCCTTGAGAAAAATTGAGTTGAACTTGTTTTTTTAAGTTTAGCAAAGATTCGGTTTCTCCATCCATAACTTCATAAATTTTAATGGGATGATTCCGCCCTTTTACCTGGACTAGGTCTAAAAATCTAATTTGATATTGATTTGTATCTACTAAATTATCAAACACTGCTTCACTAATAATTATAGAAACACCATAAAATTTTGTTAATCCTTCTAAACGAGCGGCTAAGTTTACACTATCTGAAAAAGCATCACCTTGCATTCTTGCTTGTTCTCCTACTATACCTACCATCATTTGTCCAAAGTGAATGCCGATACCAATGGCAATGGGTCTATAACCTTGATTTTTCCTAATAATATTGTATTCTGCAACTTCTTTAATTTTAGCAATACTTGCCTTGACACCATCGTCTGCTCCATTTGGAAATACAGCCATTATTCCATCTCCTAAATATTTGACTATAAACCCAGAATTATCTCTTATTTGTGGGCTGACACGCCCTAAATATGAATTAACAAAGTTAAAGTTTTCTTGGGGTGTCATTGTTTCTGAAAGAGCGGTAAAGGAGCGAATATCAGAAAACATTACTGCCATTTCTTTACTTACATGATTGCCTAATTCTACATCAATTATTGAGTCTTTTTTGAGGAATTTGAGAAATTCGTAAGGCACGAATCTACCATAAGCACTATTTATTTGAGATAGTCTTAAATGAGTTTTTAGTCTGGCATTTAGTTCATTTTTAGAAATTGGTTTAGTCAGATAATCATTAGCACCAACATTCAATCCTTCTACTAGATCATAAACTTGATTTTTAGCAGTTAACATCAGAATTGGTAACTCACTAGGTAAGAAATTTTGTCGCAATTTTTGTGTAACTTCATAACCAGTCATTTTTGGCATCATTACGTCTAATAAAACTAGATCGGGCTGAAAACCTTCTTCAATTATTTTTAAAGCTTCTATACCATTCATTGCCTGGACTATAGAATAATTTTGGAGGGATAAAATATTGACGAGTACCTGTAAGTTTACTGGTTCATCATCGACAATCATAATTTTAAATTTTTTGTCGGTTTCTAGCGGTCTAATAACATCATCTTTTGACTCTTCTTCAGTCATAATTTCTTCTTCTTGTTCTTCAGTTATAGCTAGATTATTAGCATTTTTAAATCTTGATATACTTGATATATAGGAATTATTACTAATAGCAATTTCTGTAGATATTGGCAGAGTAAAAGTAAATTGAGAGCCTATATCAATTTGAGATTTAACCCAAATTTTTCCTCCGTGTAATTCCACCAGTTTTTTAGTAATTGTTAAGCCTAAACCAGTACCTCCATATTCACGAGCTGTAGAACCATCAGCTTGTTCAAATGATTCAAATATTCTGTCTAGTTGATCTTCTGCAATACCAATACCAGTATCAGAAATAGTAATTGCTAATTGTTGGTTTTGGAGAACTGGATGCTGATCGTTGAACTGCGAATTTTGTTGTAGATCGATCGTCTTTACCGATATTTCTACTTTCCCAGTCTCTGTAAATTTAATCCCATTACCAATCAGATTATATAAAATTTGATCCAGGCGATTTTCATCAGCATAAACCGCAGGTATATCTACAGGAATAGAATTAACTAACTCTAAATTTTTAGAACCTATTAAAGACTGACAAAAAGTGACAACTACTTCTGTTATTTCTCTGATGCCTACAGGTTTTAACTGCAACTCCAGATTTTCATGTTTCAATTTAGAAAAATCTAGAATATCATTGACTAAACTTGTAAGTCTATGACCACTTTGAGCAATCATCAATAAATTTTTTTGCTGTGCTTTTGATAATTTTCCTGTTGCTCCATCTAACATTGATTCAGCAATTCCAATCATTCCATTCAGAGGAGTACGAAGTTCGTGAGATGTATTGGCCAAAAATTCATCTTTAAGTTTATCTAATCTTTGTAAGTCAGAATTTTTAGCTTCTAGATTACTAAATGATTCTTGTAATTGCACAGCCATTGTATTAAATGAATTGGCTAATTCTCCTAGTTCGTCAGAGTGTTTAATGTCTACTTTTTGTTGCCAATCTCCTTCAGCAAAACCCCTGGCTGCTTTATTTAAACTGATAATTGGTTTAATTACCCATCTAGAAGTTAAAATTCCACCAAGTATTGCTAATCCTAAAGCTACTAACCATAATAAAATTGTATTGCGTCGTTGAATATAAATTTCCTCCATAAAGTCGGCTTCTGGAACTACTACTACAATAATCCAGTCAATACCTAAACCATATTTTACGGGTTTAATTTCTAGGAAGTGACGTTGATTATTAAATTCAAAACATAGCTGTTGACTTTGATTGATTTTAGTCAAGCCAAAGAAGGTTTTTTGTAAGTACTGTGCTGAAGCTTGAATTACAGGTACACTACTTTCTAATGCTGGCAGTCGTTGTAAAATTTGTTCATTATCTAGAGTTATAAATAGCTCTTCTGAAGTGGATGTGGCTACTATTAATCCAGAGCGTTCGACAATAAATACTTTTCCTGACTTACCTATCTTTAGCTTACTTAAAAATTGACTAATTTTATCAAGAGTTAAATGCACATTAAGTATACCTTGACGAATACGTTGTTCATCATAATAAGGTAACCCATTAGAAATGCCAAAATTTACAGTGGAACCATTTCCATCTATCCAAGGATAAATTTTACTCCAGGTAGGATTTCCTGCTTCGATAACAGCTTGATACCAAGGTTGACTTTTGGGGTCGTATGGAAAACTTTTAATAGGTGGTTCAATAATCTTTCCTTGTCTATCAATAGTATATTGTTCTATATTTCCTGCTGTTAAATAATCACTAATCCCTAATTGTAAGCGTCGATCTTCTGATCTAAATAACCATACTGCTTCTCCTTCGGCAGAGCCAAAACTAATACTATTAATATTTGGAAATAATTGCATTTGTTTAAATAAATATGGTTGCCAACTCCAGAGATTTTCTATATCTAAATTATTGAGGCGAATAGCATCTCTATTAACTTGATTAATCAAAGGAGGAATTGCTAAATAGCTTTCTAAATGTTCATCAACACGGGTTGTTACTCCATTTAGTAATTGACTAGCAACATTATTGACTGCTTTTTGTCCGTTGCGTAACGAGAGCCATCCAGTCAAACCTACAGCAAACATAATTTGCAGCACAATAGGTAATACAAAAACTTTGCGTAGGGAAGTTTTTCGAGATGTTTTTTGATTTGAACTATCTAAATATTGAGTAGGCATAAGTACATTTACCCTGATATTGCTTTAACGAAGTCAGAAGTCAGAAGTCAGAAGTCAGAAGTTGAGTCCCCTCCAAAAATATTTTGCCAATCAAGGCGGGGTTTTAGACCCCATTATTTTGATAAATTTTAAATTGTCGAAATAAAAATGTAAATATAATACTTACCATAACAATTTTGAAATTAATTTGATTAATTTGTTCATAATTCTATTGAATTTCCTTGAATAAATATGAATTTAAAACTCTACTTATTAGCTTCTTCCATTTTCGTTCCTCTCTATTCCTTAAATTTTAATATTTATCTTGAATTTAAGTATGTTGGACAAAAAAATAAGTACTGTGCTGATCGGCATTTAGCTGTCAGCTATTAGCTAGCATCATCAGGTTAAAACTGCGGACTTCAGCAATTAATTTTTTAGAAGATAAAAGCAAGCTTTGAAATTGAGAAAGAATAAAAAGTTATTGCCAAAGTCCTCTTGCAAAATCTGAGCAGTAATTATTCATTTAGAGGAACTGATAACTGAAATGACCTGTATTGAGATATTTAATCAAGTTAAAAAACCAAGTAAGCATTCAGCCGTCAGCCATCAGCTATCAGCTATATACTCTTAGTTTAGGATAAAAGCAATATTTAATTGTCTTACTACAAAAGTTGGCTCCTTTGCTTTTAAAGTCTATATTAATATTAAACACTGTCTTAATATTAAGAGACTCTTGTTGCTGAGAGCTGACTGCTAATAGCTGTTTGCGCAGCATTCTGTAGGAAATGCTTACAAAAGCAAAAATAAAGGTTGTTTATTTCTTCAAAATTAACCATGGAATCTCACTTTTGACTTTTGGCTTAGTAAATGGGTATGATGAAATCTATTAACTGTTGCTGAACAAGAGGAAAAATGCGAATACTGATTATGGGTGGGACTCGATTTATTGGAGTCTATTTAACTAAAATTCTAGTTGAACAGGGACATGAGGTAGTACTATTTAACCGTGGTAATAAACCTAGTCCAGTTCCGGAAGTTAAAGAAATTCATGGCGATCGCACCGATGCTACTCAACTTAAAGAAAAATTAGCCTCAGAAAAATTTGATGCTATTTTTGATAATAATGGCAGAAAATTAACTGATACAAAACCTTTAGCTGAAATCTTCAAAGACCAAGTACAACATTTCATTTATATGAGTTCTGCGGGGGTTTATTTAAAGTCTGACCAAATGCCTCATATTGAGGGAGATGCTGTAGATCCAAAAAGTCGTCATTTAGGAAAATATGAAACAGAAACAGAATTAACAAATCAAGGTTTACCCTGGACTTCTATTCGCCCTACTTATATTTATGGACCACAAAACTATAACGATTTAGAAGCATGGTTTTTTGATAGAATTGTACGCGATCGCCCGATTCCTATTCCGGGAAATGGACTTCATATTACTCAATTAGGTCATGTTAAAGATTTAGCAATGGCAATGGCAAATGTATTAGGAAATAATCGAGCAATTGAGCAAATTTATAATGTTTCTGGAGAGCGTTATGTGACTTTTGATGGTTTAGCTCGTGCCTGTGCTGAAGCTGCTGGAAAATCTCCTGATTCTATTAAGTTAGTACATTACGATCCGAAGCAATTTGACTTTGGAAAAAAGAAAGCCTTTCCATTACGAACTCAACATTTTTTTGCTAGTATAAATAAAGCTATAACTGAACTAAATTGGCAGCCAAAATTTGATTTAGTTTCTGGGTTAAAAGATTCATTTGAAAATGATTTTATTGCCTCTGGACGTGATAAATCAGAGGTAGATTTTTCAGTTGATGATGAAATTTTATAGCGTTAGGGAATAGGGAATAGGGAATAG
>NZ_CEZPJD010000211.1:0-2841 GCF_983059655.1 Okeania sp. | reverse complement strand
GGAATAGGGAATAGTTGGAAAAACATTTCCTAAGCAATAGACATCTCCAATTCTTTCTTAGCTATAGTTAAGTAACTAAAGTCTTGTCACCAGAATATTGAACTTACAGCGTATTCCACTTTGGTGAGGTACAATCACGCGAGCAAGATGCTCGGACTGGGAAAATTTAATTATTAATATCTGTACTTCATATACTTGGAATTTGCTGTATCTCCCAACTAAATTCTAAAAAATTAACTAGCTATCAGCTTTGAGCAGCTCTGGCTTAAAATACCCTGGAACCCCAAGCATAGGATTGTTTAGGAGGGGTTGAAATCCCCTTCTTGCAAAGCTGATTGCTGAATTGCTGTTTGCGTAGCATTCCGTTAGGAAACGCTTTTGAATATCATGGCCAAACTTCAACTATCCAACAAAATTCTAACTGTTGAAGAGTATCTCAACTATAACGACGGCACTGATACTCGCTATGAATTACTCAATGGACTATTGATAGAAATACCTCCCGAAAGTAATCTAAATTCCCGCATTGCTGCATTTCTCTTCGCTCACTTCCTGAAGATATTACCGTTCTCTCGTATCTGCCACAAAGATGCTGAAATCCAAGTTGCCAGCATTAAAGCTAGCTTCAGAATTCCAGACCTGATGATTCTCTCTGAAGCAGGGGAGGAAGCACTCATCGGTAGTTCTCGTAACACTATCACCCTGGAGATGCCTACACCACTACTCGTAATTGAAGTCGTATCCCCTGACAATCCGGCCAGAGACTACCGCTATAAATGTTATGAATATGCTGTTCGGGGCATTCCGGAATACTGGATTATCGATCCAATTCAACAGCAAATCTCTGTTTTGACTCTAAATGAAGGATTCTACGACGATGTGGTGTTCCAGGGGGAGCAGGCGATAGTCTCACAAGTATTTCCCAATGTTGAACTCACAGCTAACCAAATTCTATTCTTGTAGCAGGAGAAAGAAGGAAGAGGGAAGAAGTTCCCCAAGGATTGAAATTCTTGGCTAATATGCTATATGCTACATCAAAGCCCCCTAAATCCCCCAATTTTGGGGGACTTTTACCAGCTAATGGATTCTTGTTCCCCCCAGAATTGGGGGGCTAGGGGGGCAAAATTCAGTTTCACAAATAAAACCTTGTAGGGACATTCCATGAAACTACAGTGGTCTACTGAATTGCGCAAATTGTTAACTAAGTCGAAACTCCCTAAACCACAGCAGTTTCCAACATCTGAATCGTACCCCGATCGCTATCTATTTCCACCTCTACTCCTAATGGTACTGTAAATTTATCCCGAATATGACCGATCGCTGTACCATACCAAGCAGGAATACCTAGAGGTCGAATATGATCTATCAAAACTTGCCATAAAGTTAATGTGGGAAAATCATCCTCCTCATCCAGACATCTAGTACATTGTGCAAATACAAAACCCTCTAACTGTTGCAATACACCTGCCAAACTCAAATGAGTCAACATCCTGTCTACCCGATAAACATCTTCTCTTATCTCCTCCACAAATAAAATTTTTCCTCGCCAGTCTGGTAAAAAATTTGACCCCACTGTTGCTGTTAACACAGACAAGTTTCCTCCCACCAGTTGCCCCCGTGCTTTTCCACTTGTAATAGTTTCCACAATATTCATGGGAGGTTGTAAGGTCATCGCTTTTCCTTCAAACAGTATACTTTTGAAATAACTGACAGAAAATTTATTCCAGGAAGATGTACCAAAGGGGCCGTGGAATGTCACCAAACCACTGCGAGCATATATCGCCAATAACAGGGCAGTAATATCGCTATAACCAATGATAATTTTGGGATTTTTCCGAATTAAATCATAGTCTAATAATGGCAAGATGCGACTACTACCCCAACCACCTGTAGTTGTTAGTAATGCTTTTACTTCGTCATCGGCAAACATGGCATTGATATCTGCTGCACGATCGACATCTTTGCCCGCTAAATATCCATAGCGATCGAGAACGTGGGTGCCAACTTTTACTTTTAATTTTTGTTGCCCTAAAACTAAATTGATGTATTTGAGTTGATGTTTATAAATCATGGTGGCAGGGCTAACTACTGCTACGGTATCGCCTACTTTGAGGCGGGGTGGTTTGAGGATAGGTTGGGGCGATACTGCTGAGGCAACCCGGAGCGATCGCTTATTTGTGGCAGCGAGTTGGGTTGTCAATAAACTTAGACTTAGCAATTTTAAAAAGTAACGGCGATCGCTCATAAATATTGAAGAAGGAGTCAGGAGTCAGGAGTCAGGAGGACTGAAGCTGACAGTGGGGTATTAAACCCATAAGGGATAAAGATAAAAAATATAACTTTCTTGATTTTATTCTACCCTTACTTTATTTTGTCTGCTTACGCGATCGTATCAGAAATGGTATAATTTCTATGGGATTTAACCAATTTAAAAAAACTAAATTCTAAATTCTAAATTCTAAATTTTTAAAGGGGTTGACAATTTGTATACTTAAGGTTAGTATAGAAAGTAAGCACATCGGTATAAAGTACCTCAATAAATGAATAGTAGTAGCTTTTTAGTCATTTCTAGTTTTTTAGGAGTGGTTAAAAGGTGGTTTTTCATCTTTGCATGGTACCCCATCGACGCACCTCGCAGAATCGCTGGAACCCTGATTCTCTCGTTGAACTGCGTCGATGCCATGCTAGGAGAGGGTTTGAGGGTCGTCATTTTGGCAAAAATTGCTTTGTTGATTTTTTTATCAAAGGGGTGCGTCGATTTGGGGGTCTGAAAGCCTTGCTCTGTCGTGGTTCCAAAACCGAACTCCCCCCCGCTGGGTTTAATGCGGATTAGTTGGAAAC
>NZ_CEZPJD010000210.1:0-10932 GCF_983059655.1 Okeania sp. | reverse complement strand
TTTAGCTATTTGGCCCCTACTGTAATTTGTAAATATACCAGCGCTCATTGCTATAATAGCTGTTTGCGCAGCAGTCCGCAGGAAA
Organism: Okeania sp.; assembly: GCF_983059655.1. Lineage (NCBI taxonomy): Bacteria > Bacillati > Cyanobacteriota > Cyanophyceae > Oscillatoriales > Microcoleaceae > Okeania > Okeania sp. The sequence continues at coordinate 10,847 of NZ_CEZPJD010000210.1, read as the reverse complement.
TGCTTACGTTCAGAGATTGAACCTAAAGCTGTCGTTGTGCTTTTTGCTCTGTGTTTTTCGTTTCCTGAATAAACACTTTAAACTCTTCAAAAGTACCCTTGAAATTATTAGTTAATCCTCTGGCCAAACTTCGACTATCCCTAAACTGTTCATTTTCTGGCTGAATTTCTACTGCTCGATCGCAGGCAAATATCACATAAGTCAGATTCATTACTAAATTCTCAAGTGAATATTTTCTTATTCTTCTTCTAATTCATAAATACTACTGTGGTGTTGGTGTTTTCTTGGTTATTATTCAATCGTTACAAAAGCGATATTTTTTTGGCTTTATTCAAAATAGACATTTCCGACAATAAAAAATCAAATCAATTATCGCACAGAAATTATCAATTCTTTTCCTCTACTGCCTACTCTCTACTACCTCTTTTCCGGAGATGTCTAATTGAGATGCACCCAATTTACAAGATGAATAGTGAAAATATTGTAGTGCGGGCATCTTGCTCGCGATCGATGTACCTCATAGAGTCGCAAAGTGCTGTAATATTAGTGAGTATGATATAGTATAAGGTTGCTATTAAATAAGTAACATACTGGAGTCAGAAAAATTGGGTTGATAGAAATTATCATCCCATGAAGCACATCAGAAAAATTGGGTTGATAGAAATTATCATCCCATGAAGCACATCAGAAAAATTGGGTTGGTAGAAATTATCATCCCATGAAGCACATCAGAAAAATTGGGTTGATAGAAATTATCATCCCATGAAGCACAACATTCGTACTCCCATTAATCATGGTTATTTCATTAAGAGTGAAACCTATTGGGGGATTGAATTTGGGAGATATAGGTTTGTGGGGCATCTGGGAAAATTGAACCCCCAAACAGTTAATTCAACCCATGAGATTGTAGTTTTTCTCTAAACTCCCCACGCCCCCCTGCTACCAGATTTGATATTAACCAATAACGAAGAAGATAAAAAATAACCAGTAAGAACTAGAATAAACACAAAACTTTATTCCATACTGCCAAAACAACACCCTAAACTCTGTTATGTGGCATCAGTATATCCAACAAGAATTTCAAATCCATATCAAAAACTTTATTTATCCACTACTGAGACCGAAACGTCTAGCAGTCTTTGAAGCTTGCTTAATAGGAATGGTCTCTGGATTAGCAGCAGTTATACTAAAAGAAGGTGCAGGATGGCTAGGTAGTTTGCGCATAGCTGCATCCCTCAAATATCCACCCTGGTTATTACTACCAATTTTTGGCGCGGTTGGAGGATTTGTTGCAGGTTTCTTAGTAGAACGTTTAGCACCAGAAACAGGAGGAAGTGGAGTACCTCAAGTAAAAGCTGCCCTCGCAGGTATGAGAATTCCGTTAAACTTAGAGATTGCCATTGTCAAAATGTTTACTACCATCGTGACAGTGGGTTCTGGATTAACATTAGGGCGACAAGGCCCAACAGTACAAATAGGTGCATCCTTAGCAGCTTGGATCAGTCGTTTAGTTCCTACTTCTCCAAACTACCGTCGTCAGCTAATTGCCTGTGGTGCTGCTGCTGGTTTAGCTGCTGGCTTCAACGCCCCCATCGCTGGAGTTTTATTTGTAGTAGAAGACCTAATGCACGATGTTTCTGGTATTACCTTGGGGCCAGCAATTATTGCTTCTTTCGTTGGTGCAGTTGTTTCCCAAATGCTAGGGGGGGAAAGTTTATACTTAGATAAGAATAGTTACTTAGATCACTCAATTACAGGATTTTTACACCTCAAAGAAATTCCTTTTTACATAATTTTGGGAATATTAGCAGGTTTATTAGGAACAGCATTTAGTCGAGGAATTATTGCAGCTTTCATATTTGAGCGCCAACTAAAATTAACATTACCTTGGCGAATAGCTCTCACAGGATTAATTAGTGGTTTAATTATCGCATTTTTACCAGATTCATTTCATAACCATACAGCTTTAAGAATATTGCTAGGCAGTAACGAAGTCAGCTTACAATTTAGTTTCATTGCTTTTATCGAACACTCTATCTTGACAATATTTGCTGCCAGCTCCGGTGCTCCTGGGGGGTTTTTTGCTCCATCCTTAGTTATTGGTTCGGCCCTCGGTCGGATAGTTGGAATTTGCCAAAGTAATGTAGTCGGTATGGAACAACCAACAATTTTTGCTCTAGCAGGAATGGGTGCATTTTTTTGTGCTGTTTCAAGGGCACCAATGACAGCAGTAGTAATTATTTTTGAGAAGACACAAGATTTTCGCTTAGTATTGCCACTAATGATTGTTTCTATTGTTGCTTTATTGACTGCAGAAAAGATAGATCAAAAGTCTCTCTCAGACAGGATTTTAGATTTCAAAGGTCTGCCAATCAAGAAGAAGAAGTCAAAAAATAATTATTTGAGTAATATTAGTGCGGATGAAGTCATGCACATTCCTGTAGAAACTCTTGATTTTCACCTGACTTTGGATAAGGTAAAACAGAAGTTTTCTAGCTCTCATCATCGAGGTTTTCCAGTAGTCGATCATGATGGCTTGCTCGTAGGTATCGTCACTCAGACAGATTTAGCTTATACTCGCAAACGCGAACTTCCCGGAGACACTCTATTAAAAGAGTTTATGACATCTCATCCCATGACAGTTAAAACTACAGATAATCTGAGCGAAGTTTTGTATCTTTTACATCAATACAAACTGAGTCGTTTACCTGTGATGGAGGGTCGCCACCTGGTAGGAATTATTACTGATACTGATATTATCCGAATAGAGTCAGAACAAACAGTTAAGACAAATCTGGGAATTCATACTCAAGAGCCTTCTTATATAGTTTATCAAACGCGATCGCCTCAAGTAGGACATGGTCGATTATTAGTACCATTAAGTAATCCTAGTACTGCTCCCGCATTGTTGAGATTAGCTGCTGCGATCGCTCGGCAACGTAATTATGAATTGGAATGCGTGCAAGTTGTGGTTGTGTCTCGTCAAAATTCCCCAGCAGAAACTGTGGTAGATACAACTAAGAGTCGTCGTTTATTAGCAATGGCGGAGCGCATAGCTAAGGATTTGAAAATCCCTATGCACACTCAAATTAGGGTTGGTCACGATGTTGCTGATACTATTTTGGAAATTGTTAAGGAAAGACATATATCTCTCATACTGATGGGTTGGAAGAATGACTATTCTGCTTCAGATCGTGTTTTTGGCAGTATTGTGGATACTCTGATACGACAAGCTATTTGTGAAGTAATAGTGGTGAAGTGGGGATGTAAGAAGTTAAAAGAGGAAATATTCAAAGGTATTACTAATGCTAATGAAAGATTTGAAGCAGATCGAGATAATTTTGTTTCTGATTATATGCATTCTTTTTTTGAATGGCAACGGTGGTTAGTACCCATTCGAGATATTCCTACACAAGCTGCAGCAGTAAAGCTTTTGCCTGCCTTGGTCTCTTTAAGTATGAAACCAGAAATTTTCTTATGTCAAGTTTTAACTAAATCTGCTGTTAAGCCTAATATTAAGGAAATGAAACGAGCAGCAAAGCTTCTTCAGCATCGTTTGGATACAAAAGTTACGGCTACTTCAGTCTGTGCTAGTTCTGTTTCAACTGCTGTAGTTGATTTGGCTGATGCTCATCACTGTGACGTTGTAGTTATTGGTGCTAGTAAGGAAGGATTTTTGAAACAAGCAATTAATGGCAATATTCCAGAGGCGATCACTCGTGGTTGTGATTGTACTGTAATTTTGGTGCGGACTGCTTCTCGTAAATGATAATGAGATAGCACTTCCCGCTGCCCGTTATGTACTTATATTTATGGTATTTATGGCTTTAGGGAACAGGGAATGAGCACTTTAAGACTTGCTTAAGTCTCTGTTTCTTAGGAAGTTCAGATAGAAAGTCCCTAATTGATGAAGTAAAAGATTGGACGTTGGTCGTAGTTGCAGTTCCTTGAATCTCTAGATAGTCATGCTTTTTGCTCTCTTCTTGATGTCCTGAATATACCCGCAACCTAATCTTCAAATATTCTTCTGACTCCCATTTTGTGTTGGAAACAATTTTGGTTTCCAAAAGTGGTTCTCTGACTGAGTTAACAAAATCAAGAGTGAATGTTTCAAAAGCAGCACTGTTGAAAGCAGAGTTCAGAGCTAGTTCGAGATAGGCAACTAGGTAGATTAAATCAGAGTACATTATGCCCTGCACGTTTGACTTGAAAAAAGGCTCTGAAGGACACAAAATTGAACGTGCTATAAATTGAATCTTGCCATACATTGGAGGAAGTTGTTTCCAAACACCTGGCAAAAAGGAAAACCTGTACTCCTCCAATATCAACTGACACGCTTTTTTGATTGATGATATTTTGGGATCGTCTGTCACGCGAACGCTCTCTAGGTCATAAATTTTATCTATTTTTATGACGTCTTTAAAAAGAATTAGCTCTGGACGACCTGACTCCATTTTTTGTATAACATTAGAGTTTAGTGAATCAAGAAGAGAGAAAATTGTGGCTTTCTTGAATGCAATTTCAACCTGAAAGTCTTGAATGGGAACCCCGCCATGACAGACTTAATTAAGAACACTACGCAGACCGAGGATAGATTTATAGGTTAACTCAATCACTACTCCTTCTGTACTTGATTGAATCGCAGGAACCAATTGGTTGTCTGTTTCTAAACAAGTTACTGGTTGCTCGCGATTTATGATCCCTCCTAATTATCTGAGCTAGCTTGGGAGCTTCGTCTTTTGATATGCCAAGTATTATCTCGTCAAAATCATTTACAGTAAAATGTCGATCCACTTTTAACAATGATTTCTCAAAAATCAATAGTTCATCATTGTTGAATTTGATTCGACAAGTCTCTTGAGTTAAGGTTATAATTTCCATAACTAATCTATCTTTTTAAAGCCATCTTCTCTAAGATAACGTTCATAATCTTGTAGGTAAAAAGCAGTTGGATTCCTGGGATTGTTTATGAATATACCCCTCTTCTGTCACTTTCCTTTCTAAAAGAAATGCTATACTTAGCTAATACTTCAGTTATTAAGTAATTAACACTGATAAAATAACTTATTCCCTAATTATTAGCCAGTTAGTCCTAATAATCCTGATGTTTACCGAAAAATTGTGGTTTAAAGCCTCTCCTTTTAAGGGGATAATAAATAAAAATTTTCATTATTAGTCAATCCTCTTCTTTTCAAGGAGAGGTAATTATTAATTATTAATTATTAATTATTAATTGTTGAATTCTCCCTCACTCCCCCACTCCCCTACTCCCCGACTTAAGAAAGTGTAGAAAAGTTTTTGATCAATGGTGTTACTTATGTTCTGGATGAGTTGGTATATTTCCTCCCATCTTATTTATCTGGGCAATCATTTGATATAGTCTACCTGTATCTTTTTGGTTAAAATGCATAACTAAACGAGGAAGATGAGCAGTTTCATCTCCAGACTCTTCTGGTAAGGCTTTACTTTTTTCAATTTTTCCTATAGTCAAAATATCCTTAAACTCTTGATTTAAATAATCCACATCCCTTTCTGAAAGTTCTGAATTTAGGCGAATTACAAACTTTTCTCCCACATAACGACTTGAATGATAAATCCTGTAAAAGTTAGCGATCGCTTGACAAGCCTCTTCCAAGTTATCTGTAATAGTATATAGGCTAGGATCTTCTGGGCTAATCAAACCACGCCGAAGCAGTTGTTTATGAATAAAATCGTTCCAGTCATGCCAATAGTTTCCACCAGGACAATCTATTAACACTAGCGGCGCTGGGCCATATTTACCTGTTTGTGTTAATGTTAAACTTTCAAATGCTTCATCTAAAGTGCCAAAACCACCGGGAAATAAAGCTAAAGCATCACTTTCTCTGAGGAAAAATAACTTGCGAGTAAAAAAGTATTTAAAGTTAATTAATTTTTCTTTTCCTTCAATAAAAGGATTTGATTTTTGCTCAAAAGGTAACTGAATATTTAAGCCGAAAGATTTTTCTGCCCCAGCACCTTCATTGCCAGCTTGCATTATTCCGCCTCCACCACCTGTCATTACCATAAAACCTTGCTGAGTAATATGGCGGGCAAAATCTACGGCCATTTGATATTCTGGAGCTTCTGGGGATGTTCGTGCAGAACCAAATATCGTAATTTTACGAATGTGGCGATAGGGATAAAAAATCTCAAATCCTTTTTCCATATCCTGTAGAGAAGTGGCTAATATCTTCCAATCTAGTCTGTCTAGCTCCTCTGATGCCATGCTGACAATGGTGGAGAGCGATCGCTTAATCCATTTCTCATGCTTTAGGGTTGGCAAACTTTTGACTAATTTAGTCACTTCTGCCTCAAGAGACTCAACTGCTGTTTTCTGATAATCTGAGGCCATTAACTTTTTCCCAATGTTTAATAACTTTAATTTTTACTGGAATTTGTGAGCTGATGGTTTTTTCATTTTTCCCAGTTAATTGTATTTTATCCCCCAATTTCGCCCTTATTCTTTATTGTAAATTAAGTAAAAATTTACTTTAATTTTTCTATATTTTTATTATCTATCTAAAACTAAAAATTTTATACAGCCATACTAGTGGATTAACACAGCTAAAGCTGTGCATTAACTTTTTCGTGTAATTCTTAGTTATGGCAAGGCTTGACCGATTTTTTCTAATGTACTATTTAAGATGAAACGGTCAAATACTGGACTAACATAGGGGGATGGGGCGTTTATCTCAATTTAATGTTGAGCAATTAAGAATAGCGCACGTCTGCCTCCCCTACTACTACAAAATTATAGGCGTGTCACACCACTAGATCTGGATTTAACCGTTCCTTTTACCGAAAAATTCTGGGTATGCGCCTCCCCTTTTAAGGGGATGAAAAAAAATCGATTCAGTATTTTCAAGCCTCCGACTTTAGTCGGAGGTTCACTGATAACTGATAACTGATAATAAAAAGTCTCTCAGATTGGGGCTTACTTAGGGTTTGCTGAAAAAGTCTTATGAGTTAGGGAAGAAGTCAGGAGTCAGGAGTCAGGAGAAATGGGAGTTAATTTAGGAGATAGTCGGAAAAATTGAGGGACAATTTTTCTGCCATAATTATCCTAAAATACTAGCTTTATGCAGCTCTTGCCACCGAAAAGCCGGTACTTTTTTCAAATCAAAAACGCTAAAGCCAATATCAATCAATAGCTTGAGAATTAATCAGCAAGCCCTACTCATTTATAAATACAAATACAAAATTTCCGAGACCACTGAGAATCTCGGCTAAGTCATAAAATAGGTTAATGCTACCTTACTTGCTTGAGAAGTAAGACTGTAGAAAGAAAAAAGTTTAATTATTGATATCAGTTTACTAGAGACCTTAGAGAGCATTGTACTCTCGTCATATGAAAGTATAACTGAGATTTACTTTCTGCTTCTAAACATAAAAATATCTCAGTTGAGGTCGTTTTTTCTGTTGTTCTAGAGACACTTCATCAAATGTTTAGTCTATCTTAATTAGTTCTAGACATTGATGGGCACAAACAGTTTTCTACTACTTTCTACATATCTGTTCCAAAAATTCTCAACCATTATCGACATACTTTTCTATAGTGTTAGCCAATGTAGTTTTAGGAACAGCTCCAACCACCATATCAACTCTTTGGCCTCCCTTGAAAATCATCAAGGTAGGAATACTACGAATCCCGTACTGGCTTGCTACATTAGGATTTTCGTCCGTATTTACTTTAACTACTTTTATTTTTTCTTTATATTGATCTGCAATTTCTTCAACTACAGGAGCCACCATCCGACATGGCCCGCACCAAGGTGCCCAGAAATCTACTAAAACTGGAACGTCACTGTCAAGCACTTCTTGCTGAAAACTGCTATCGGTGACTGGAGTTGCTGCTGTCATTATTTACTAATCCTTCAATATGAATCTTTAAATGGTATGGCGTAGAATTCTTGCTTCTTTCAGATTGCCTTTTGACTAAACTTAACTTGGTACTAACGAAAGCCTAGAATTTCTCCCAAGTATATCAGTCAGACTGGCTTCACAAGCTTTACAGACTTGGTTGCTAGTCCAAGCCACGGTCTGCCTGACCGCAAAGGTGTGCCTATTTACTAGGCTTAGTGCAACTCAAAATTTTTTTTATACAGTTCATCAGTTGCCAGTTACATCTGTTTCAAAACACCTTTATTCTAATTTGGTGTTTTTTGATTGTAGCAAGTTAACTTTTCCCATAAAACACTAAATTTATTTTAGTTTAAATATATTGGGAAAAATTTAAGATAAAATCCTGAAAAATATGGTAGATTTTAACCCTACCAATGTATCTATATAAAAAGTATAGTATAAACTAGTATCAAGGTTAACAAATTATCATATAACATTTAACATTCAATAGGACTTACGCAAAATTTGACTGTGCTTTCGCCACCACAGGTTCTTAGTTTTGACCTTCTCGGACTCTTTGCCTCTAGATGATTTATCTAGCCTACGAAATAGGGAGTCAGGTATTGTAACCAGTCCGAGCTTAACACAAAATCGCCCTGGAACGGCGAGACTTTTAACCCAGCTTTTCGGTAACTATAATTTATGTATTTATGTGTACCTTACTTGATTTGCATAGTAAATGTGATACGTAAAATTCAGTAATTAATTAAGTAGCTTATGCCGAATGTGTGATACCTTAATCACTATCAAAAAAATTTTGTCCGATCTACGCTTGTGTGGCCATTTGATTTATTAGTGGCCATAAGAAACCGCCCAAACTTTTTGAGCTTGGGCGGAGTGTGGTGTGAGGAGTGAACGGAAACATGCATCTCCGCTATTTCCATTCTGACATTTCTTTTCAGATAATACCAGAGTAATCGTAAATTTACTTGCCCATACCTAATTGTTGAGCTTTTTGATAAACTTTACCTTCAGTCAACAATGAAGGAGCAATAACTACTTCAACCTGCTGCATTTCTTTCAAATCCTTAGCTCCCAAAGTACCCATGCTTGTTTTAAGAGCGCCCAATAAATTATGTGTGCCATCGTCTAATAATGCTGGACCACGCAAAATTTGCTTGATAGTACCAGTAGTACCAACCTTAATCCGAGTACCTCGTGGCAAAACGGGACTAGGAGTAGCCATACCCCAATGATAGTCACGCCCTGGTGCTTCTGCAGCCCTAGCTATAGGCGAACCAATCATCACCCCATCAGCGCCACAAGCAATACATTTACAAATATCTCCGCCAGTAATCAAACCCCCATCAGCAATAACTGGGACATAATTCCCTGTTTCTTGGTAAAAATCATTTCGTGCTGCTGCACAGTCAGCTACAGCAGTAGCTTGAGGAACTCCTACACCTAAAACACCACGAGATGTACAAGCAGCACCAGGGCCAATACCTACTAGCACCCCTGCAGCTCCTACCTTCATTAAATTTAAGGCCACTTCATAAGTAACACAGTTACCTAAAACCACAGGCATAGGCATTTCTTGGCAAAGCTTAACCAAATCCAGGTTTTCCACTGACTCAGGTGAAAGAAATGCAGTGGAAACAACTGTTGCCTGGACAAACAATAAGTCTGCACCAGCATCAGCAACTACTTTCCTATATTTCAGTGCTCCCGCAGGGGTGAGGCTTACTGCTGCAATGCCGCCTTGGCTTTTGATTTCCTTAATTCTCTGAGAAATTAATTCCGGTTGAATTGGAGCTGAATAAAGTTCTTGCATTAAACCCACAAATTCATCTTTGCCCACAGAGCTAATTTTTTCTAATATTGGCACTGGGTCAGGATAGCGAGTTTGAATACCTTCTAAGTTGAGAACTCCCATTGCTCCTAACTCAGATAATAGAACGGCCATTTTAACATCAATTACTCCATCCATTGCACTAGCAATAATGGGAATTTCTCTTTCAATGCCACCGATGCTCCATCTAGTGTCTGCTAAACTTGGATCGATTGTCCGTTCCCCAGGAACTAGGGCAATTTCATCGATTCCGTAAGCTCTGCGAGCTGTTTTTCCACGTCCAATAAATATATCCACTACTTTTAGCTATTCCCAAGACAATTTTAGTTAGAGTATCAAATTCAGAGGTGTATTGGTCATTAAGTCAAAAGTCTAAAATTAAAAGTCAAACGCAAAATAATATGAACAGGAGTCAGGAGTTAGGAGTGAAGAAAGAAGAAGTAAAGAGAAAGTTTTTTTATCACTAATTATCTGGACATGATATTACTCAATTATCGGCACTATTATTTTCTCCTGACTTCTGAATTCTGAATTCTGAATTCTGAATTCTAAATTCTGACTATAGTTAAAAACCTTTAAATCCTAAGCCGGTTTCTCTTTGCTGAGGATGTTCTTTTTCTGTAAGTTGATTAATAGCAGTTTCGTTTTTATTCCCGACTTGGCTCAATATAATTCCAACTAAAATAATAGCTCCCCCGATATAGTGAGCAGCGATGGGTTTTTCTCCTAAAATTAAATAGGCTGCTATAACTCCAGCAATGGGATTAAATGCACTGGCAATAGAAGCATCAGAACTACTGGTTTTACTTAATCCTTTTAACCACAGAATTTGACCTATTACGATAATAACTGCGCTATAAATTAACATCCATTGCCATAAAAAAGGCGACAATAGTTCCATAAAATGACCGCTGCCATAAAAATATAATGCAGCTATAAAGAAGATAAAACTTCCAAAACCATTACGAATAATATTAAAAAATCCTACCGGAATTCGATGAAGACGTGCTTTGCTAATAGTATTAGAAATTGCCACAGCTACCGCTCCAATTGCTGCTAAAATTTCTCCTAAACTGATAGATATAGCGCTACAAGTTTAGGTTAGGACATTCCTAAATCCACCAAACCCACT
>NZ_CEZPJD010000209.1:0-10932 GCF_983059655.1 Okeania sp. | reverse complement strand
TTAGCTATTTGGCCCCTACTGTAATTTGTAAATATACCAGCGCTCATTGCTATAATAGCTGTTTGCGCAGCAGTCCGCAGGAAATGCTTACGTTCAGAGATTGAACCTAAAGCTGTCGTTGTGCTTTTTGCTCTGTGTTTTTCGTTTCCTGAATAAACACTTTAAACTCTTCAAAAGTACCCTTGAAATTATTAGTTAATCCTCTGGCCAAACTTCGACTATCCCTAAACTGTTCATTTTCTGGCTGAATTTCTACTGCTCGATCGCAGGCAAATATCACATAAGTCAGATTCATTACTAAATTCTCAAGTGAATATTTTCTTATTCTTCTTCTAATTCATAAATACTACTGTGGTGTTGGTGTTTTCTTGGTTATTATTCAATCGTTACAAAAGCGATATTTTTTTGGCTTTATTCAAAATAGACATTTCCGACAATAAAAAATCAAATCAATTATCGCACAGAAATTATCAATTCTTTTCCTCTACTGCCTACTCTCTACTACCTCTTTTCCGGAGATGTCTAATTGAGATGCACCCAATTTACAAGATGAATAGTGAAAATATTGTAGTGCGGGCATCTTGCTCGCGATCGATGTACCTCATAGAGTCGCAAAGTGCTGTAATATTAGTGAGTATGATATAGTATAAGGTTGCTATTAAATAAGTAACATACTGGAGTCAGAAAAATTGGGTTGATAGAAATTATCATCCCATGAAGCACATCAGAAAAATTGGGTTGATAGAAATTATCATCCCATGAAGCACATCAGAAAAATTGGGTTGGTAGAAATTATCATCCCATGAAGCACATCAGAAAAATTGGGTTGATAGAAATTATCATCCCATGAAGCACAACATTCGTACTCCCATTAATCATGGTTATTTCATTAAGAGTGAAACCTATTGGGGGATTGAATTTGGGAGATATAGGTTTGTGGGGCATCTGGGAAAATTGAACCCCCAAACAGTTAATTCAACCCATGAGATTGTAGTTTTTCTCTAAACTCCCCACGCCCCCCTGCTACCAGATTTGATATTAACCAATAACGAAGAAGATAAAAAATAACCAGTAAGAACTAGAATAAACACAAAACTTTATTCCATACTGCCAAAACAACACCCTAAACTCTGTTATGTGGCATCAGTATATCCAACAAGAATTTCAAATCCATATCAAAAACTTTATTTATCCACTACTGAGACCGAAACGTCTAGCAGTCTTTGAAGCTTGCTTAATAGGAATGGTCTCTGGATTAGCAGCAGTTATACTAAAAGAAGGTGCAGGATGGCTAGGTAGTTTGCGCATAGCTGCATCCCTCAAATATCCACCCTGGTTATTACTACCAATTTTTGGCGCGGTTGGAGGATTTGTTGCAGGTTTCTTAGTAGAACGTTTAGCACCAGAAACAGGAGGAAGTGGAGTACCTCAAGTAAAAGCTGCCCTCGCAGGTATGAGAATTCCGTTAAACTTAGAGATTGCCATTGTCAAAATGTTTACTACCATCGTGACAGTGGGTTCTGGATTAACATTAGGGCGACAAGGCCCAACAGTACAAATAGGTGCATCCTTAGCAGCTTGGATCAGTCGTTTAGTTCCTACTTCTCCAAACTACCGTCGTCAGCTAATTGCCTGTGGTGCTGCTGCTGGTTTAGCTGCTGGCTTCAACGCCCCCATCGCTGGAGTTTTATTTGTAGTAGAAGACCTAATGCACGATGTTTCTGGTATTACCTTGGGGCCAGCAATTATTGCTTCTTTCGTTGGTGCAGTTGTTTCCCAAATGCTAGGGGGGGAAAGTTTATACTTAGATAAGAATAGTTACTTAGATCACTCAATTACAGGATTTTTACACCTCAAAGAAATTCCTTTTTACATAATTTTGGGAATATTAGCAGGTTTATTAGGAACAGCATTTAGTCGAGGAATTATTGCAGCTTTCATATTTGAGCGCCAACTAAAATTAACATTACCTTGGCGAATAGCTCTCACAGGATTAATTAGTGGTTTAATTATCGCATTTTTACCAGATTCATTTCATAACCATACAGCTTTAAGAATATTGCTAGGCAGTAACGAAGTCAGCTTACAATTTAGTTTCATTGCTTTTATCGAACACTCTATCTTGACAATATTTGCTGCCAGCTCCGGTGCTCCTGGGGGGTTTTTTGCTCCATCCTTAGTTATTGGTTCGGCCCTCGGTCGGATAGTTGGAATTTGCCAAAGTAATGTAGTCGGTATGGAACAACCAACAATTTTTGCTCTAGCAGGAATGGGTGCATTTTTTTGTGCTGTTTCAAGGGCACCAATGACAGCAGTAGTAATTATTTTTGAGAAGACACAAGATTTTCGCTTAGTATTGCCACTAATGATTGTTTCTATTGTTGCTTTATTGACTGCAGAAAAGATAGATCAAAAGTCTCTCTCAGACAGGATTTTAGATTTCAAAGGTCTGCCAATCAAGAAGAAGAAGTCAAAAAATAATTATTTGAGTAATATTAGTGCGGATGAAGTCATGCACATTCCTGTAGAAACTCTTGATTTTCACCTGACTTTGGATAAGGTAAAACAGAAGTTTTCTAGCTCTCATCATCGAGGTTTTCCAGTAGTCGATCATGATGGCTTGCTCGTAGGTATCGTCACTCAGACAGATTTAGCTTATACTCGCAAACGCGAACTTCCCGGAGACACTCTATTAAAAGAGTTTATGACATCTCATCCCATGACAGTTAAAACTACAGATAATCTGAGCGAAGTTTTGTATCTTTTACATCAATACAAACTGAGTCGTTTACCTGTGATGGAGGGTCGCCACCTGGTAGGAATTATTACTGATACTGATATTATCCGAATAGAGTCAGAACAAACAGTTAAGACAAATCTGGGAATTCATACTCAAGAGCCTTCTTATATAGTTTATCAAACGCGATCGCCTCAAGTAGGACATGGTCGATTATTAGTACCATTAAGTAATCCTAGTACTGCTCCCGCATTGTTGAGATTAGCTGCTGCGATCGCTCGGCAACGTAATTATGAATTGGAATGCGTGCAAGTTGTGGTTGTGTCTCGTCAAAATTCCCCAGCAGAAACTGTGGTAGATACAACTAAGAGTCGTCGTTTATTAGCAATGGCGGAGCGCATAGCTAAGGATTTGAAAATCCCTATGCACACTCAAATTAGGGTTGGTCACGATGTTGCTGATACTATTTTGGAAATTGTTAAGGAAAGACATATATCTCTCATACTGATGGGTTGGAAGAATGACTATTCTGCTTCAGATCGTGTTTTTGGCAGTATTGTGGATACTCTGATACGACAAGCTATTTGTGAAGTAATAGTGGTGAAGTGGGGATGTAAGAAGTTAAAAGAGGAAATATTCAAAGGTATTACTAATGCTAATGAAAGATTTGAAGCAGATCGAGATAATTTTGTTTCTGATTATATGCATTCTTTTTTTGAATGGCAACGGTGGTTAGTACCCATTCGAGATATTCCTACACAAGCTGCAGCAGTAAAGCTTTTGCCTGCCTTGGTCTCTTTAAGTATGAAACCAGAAATTTTCTTATGTCAAGTTTTAACTAAATCTGCTGTTAAGCCTAATATTAAGGAAATGAAACGAGCAGCAAAGCTTCTTCAGCATCGTTTGGATACAAAAGTTACGGCTACTTCAGTCTGTGCTAGTTCTGTTTCAACTGCTGTAGTTGATTTGGCTGATGCTCATCACTGTGACGTTGTAGTTATTGGTGCTAGTAAGGAAGGATTTTTGAAACAAGCAATTAATGGCAATATTCCAGAGGCGATCACTCGTGGTTGTGATTGTACTGTAATTTTGGTGCGGACTGCTTCTCGTAAATGATAATGAGATAGCACTTCCCGCTGCCCGTTATGTACTTATATTTATGGTATTTATGGCTTTAGGGAACAGGGAATGAGCACTTTAAGACTTGCTTAAGTCTCTGTTTCTTAGGAAGTTCAGATAGAAAGTCCCTAATTGATGAAGTAAAAGATTGGACGTTGGTCGTAGTTGCAGTTCCTTGAATCTCTAGATAGTCATGCTTTTTGCTCTCTTCTTGATGTCCTGAATATACCCGCAACCTAATCTTCAAATATTCTTCTGACTCCCATTTTGTGTTGGAAACAATTTTGGTTTCCAAAAGTGGTTCTCTGACTGAGTTAACAAAATCAAGAGTGAATGTTTCAAAAGCAGCACTGTTGAAAGCAGAGTTCAGAGCTAGTTCGAGATAGGCAACTAGGTAGATTAAATCAGAGTACATTATGCCCTGCACGTTTGACTTGAAAAAAGGCTCTGAAGGACACAAAATTGAACGTGCTATAAATTGAATCTTGCCATACATTGGAGGAAGTTGTTTCCAAACACCTGGCAAAAAGGAAAACCTGTACTCCTCCAATATCAACTGACACGCTTTTTTGATTGATGATATTTTGGGATCGTCTGTCACGCGAACGCTCTCTAGGTCATAAATTTTATCTATTTTTATGACGTCTTTAAAAAGAATTAGCTCTGGACGACCTGACTCCATTTTTTGTATAACATTAGAGTTTAGTGAATCAAGAAGAGAGAAAATTGTGGCTTTCTTGAATGCAATTTCAACCTGAAAGTCTTGAATGGGAACCCCGCCATGACAGACTTAATTAAGAACACTACGCAGACCGAGGATAGATTTATAGGTTAACTCAATCACTACTCCTTCTGTACTTGATTGAATCGCAGGAACCAATTGGTTGTCTGTTTCTAAACAAGTTACTGGTTGCTCGCGATTTATGATCCCTCCTAATTATCTGAGCTAGCTTGGGAGCTTCGTCTTTTGATATGCCAAGTATTATCTCGTCAAAATCATTTACAGTAAAATGTCGATCCACTTTTAACAATGATTTCTCAAAAATCAATAGTTCATCATTGTTGAATTTGATTCGACAAGTCTCTTGAGTTAAGGTTATAATTTCCATAACTAATCTATCTTTTTAAAGCCATCTTCTCTAAGATAACGTTCATAATCTTGTAGGTAAAAAGCAGTTGGATTCCTGGGATTGTTTATGAATATACCCCTCTTCTGTCACTTTCCTTTCTAAAAGAAATGCTATACTTAGCTAATACTTCAGTTATTAAGTAATTAACACTGATAAAATAACTTATTCCCTAATTATTAGCCAGTTAGTCCTAATAATCCTGATGTTTACCGAAAAATTGTGGTTTAAAGCCTCTCCTTTTAAGGGGATAATAAATAAAAATTTTCATTATTAGTCAATCCTCTTCTTTTCAAGGAGAGGTAATTATTAATTATTAATTATTAATTATTAATTGTTGAATTCTCCCTCACTCCCCCACTCCCCTACTCCCCGACTTAAGAAAGTGTAGAAAAGTTTTTGATCAATGGTGTTACTTATGTTCTGGATGAGTTGGTATATTTCCTCCCATCTTATTTATCTGGGCAATCATTTGATATAGTCTACCTGTATCTTTTTGGTTAAAATGCATAACTAAACGAGGAAGATGAGCAGTTTCATCTCCAGACTCTTCTGGTAAGGCTTTACTTTTTTCAATTTTTCCTATAGTCAAAATATCCTTAAACTCTTGATTTAAATAATCCACATCCCTTTCTGAAAGTTCTGAATTTAGGCGAATTACAAACTTTTCTCCCACATAACGACTTGAATGATAAATCCTGTAAAAGTTAGCGATCGCTTGACAAGCCTCTTCCAAGTTATCTGTAATAGTATATAGGCTAGGATCTTCTGGGCTAATCAAACCACGCCGAAGCAGTTGTTTATGAATAAAATCGTTCCAGTCATGCCAATAGTTTCCACCAGGACAATCTATTAACACTAGCGGCGCTGGGCCATATTTACCTGTTTGTGTTAATGTTAAACTTTCAAATGCTTCATCTAAAGTGCCAAAACCACCGGGAAATAAAGCTAAAGCATCACTTTCTCTGAGGAAAAATAACTTGCGAGTAAAAAAGTATTTAAAGTTAATTAATTTTTCTTTTCCTTCAATAAAAGGATTTGATTTTTGCTCAAAAGGTAACTGAATATTTAAGCCGAAAGATTTTTCTGCCCCAGCACCTTCATTGCCAGCTTGCATTATTCCGCCTCCACCACCTGTCATTACCATAAAACCTTGCTGAGTAATATGGCGGGCAAAATCTACGGCCATTTGATATTCTGGAGCTTCTGGGGATGTTCGTGCAGAACCAAATATCGTAATTTTACGAATGTGGCGATAGGGATAAAAAATCTCAAATCCTTTTTCCATATCCTGTAGAGAAGTGGCTAATATCTTCCAATCTAGTCTGTCTAGCTCCTCTGATGCCATGCTGACAATGGTGGAGAGCGATCGCTTAATCCATTTCTCATGCTTTAGGGTTGGCAAACTTTTGACTAATTTAGTCACTTCTGCCTCAAGAGACTCAACTGCTGTTTTCTGATAATCTGAGGCCATTAACTTTTTCCCAATGTTTAATAACTTTAATTTTTACTGGAATTTGTGAGCTGATGGTTTTTTCATTTTTCCCAGTTAATTGTATTTTATCCCCCAATTTCGCCCTTATTCTTTATTGTAAATTAAGTAAAAATTTACTTTAATTTTTCTATATTTTTATTATCTATCTAAAACTAAAAATTTTATACAGCCATACTAGTGGATTAACACAGCTAAAGCTGTGCATTAACTTTTTCGTGTAATTCTTAGTTATGGCAAGGCTTGACCGATTTTTTCTAATGTACTATTTAAGATGAAACGGTCAAATACTGGACTAACATAGGGGGATGGGGCGTTTATCTCAATTTAATGTTGAGCAATTAAGAATAGCGCACGTCTGCCTCCCCTACTACTACAAAATTATAGGCGTGTCACACCACTAGATCTGGATTTAACCGTTCCTTTTACCGAAAAATTCTGGGTATGCGCCTCCCCTTTTAAGGGGATGAAAAAAAATCGATTCAGTATTTTCAAGCCTCCGACTTTAGTCGGAGGTTCACTGATAACTGATAACTGATAATAAAAAGTCTCTCAGATTGGGGCTTACTTAGGGTTTGCTGAAAAAGTCTTATGAGTTAGGGAAGAAGTCAGGAGTCAGGAGTCAGGAGAAATGGGAGTTAATTTAGGAGATAGTCGGAAAAATTGAGGGACAATTTTTCTGCCATAATTATCCTAAAATACTAGCTTTATGCAGCTCTTGCCACCGAAAAGCCGGTACTTTTTTCAAATCAAAAACGCTAAAGCCAATATCAATCAATAGCTTGAGAATTAATCAGCAAGCCCTACTCATTTATAAATACAAATACAAAATTTCCGAGACCACTGAGAATCTCGGCTAAGTCATAAAATAGGTTAATGCTACCTTACTTGCTTGAGAAGTAAGACTGTAGAAAGAAAAAAGTTTAATTATTGATATCAGTTTACTAGAGACCTTAGAGAGCATTGTACTCTCGTCATATGAAAGTATAACTGAGATTTACTTTCTGCTTCTAAACATAAAAATATCTCAGTTGAGGTCGTTTTTTCTGTTGTTCTAGAGACACTTCATCAAATGTTTAGTCTATCTTAATTAGTTCTAGACATTGATGGGCACAAACAGTTTTCTACTACTTTCTACATATCTGTTCCAAAAATTCTCAACCATTATCGACATACTTTTCTATAGTGTTAGCCAATGTAGTTTTAGGAACAGCTCCAACCACCATATCAACTCTTTGGCCTCCCTTGAAAATCATCAAGGTAGGAATACTACGAATCCCGTACTGGCTTGCTACATTAGGATTTTCGTCCGTATTTACTTTAACTACTTTTATTTTTTCTTTATATTGATCTGCAATTTCTTCAACTACAGGAGCCACCATCCGACATGGCCCGCACCAAGGTGCCCAGAAATCTACTAAAACTGGAACGTCACTGTCAAGCACTTCTTGCTGAAAACTGCTATCGGTGACTGGAGTTGCTGCTGTCATTATTTACTAATCCTTCAATATGAATCTTTAAATGGTATGGCGTAGAATTCTTGCTTCTTTCAGATTGCCTTTTGACTAAACTTAACTTGGTACTAACGAAAGCCTAGAATTTCTCCCAAGTATATCAGTCAGACTGGCTTCACAAGCTTTACAGACTTGGTTGCTAGTCCAAGCCACGGTCTGCCTGACCGCAAAGGTGTGCCTATTTACTAGGCTTAGTGCAACTCAAAATTTTTTTTATACAGTTCATCAGTTGCCAGTTACATCTGTTTCAAAACACCTTTATTCTAATTTGGTGTTTTTTGATTGTAGCAAGTTAACTTTTCCCATAAAACACTAAATTTATTTTAGTTTAAATATATTGGGAAAAATTTAAGATAAAATCCTGAAAAATATGGTAGATTTTAACCCTACCAATGTATCTATATAAAAAGTATAGTATAAACTAGTATCAAGGTTAACAAATTATCATATAACATTTAACATTCAATAGGACTTACGCAAAATTTGACTGTGCTTTCGCCACCACAGGTTCTTAGTTTTGACCTTCTCGGACTCTTTGCCTCTAGATGATTTATCTAGCCTACGAAATAGGGAGTCAGGTATTGTAACCAGTCCGAGCTTAACACAAAATCGCCCTGGAACGGCGAGACTTTTAACCCAGCTTTTCGGTAACTATAATTTATGTATTTATGTGTACCTTACTTGATTTGCATAGTAAATGTGATACGTAAAATTCAGTAATTAATTAAGTAGCTTATGCCGAATGTGTGATACCTTAATCACTATCAAAAAAATTTTGTCCGATCTACGCTTGTGTGGCCATTTGATTTATTAGTGGCCATAAGAAACCGCCCAAACTTTTTGAGCTTGGGCGGAGTGTGGTGTGAGGAGTGAACGGAAACATGCATCTCCGCTATTTCCATTCTGACATTTCTTTTCAGATAATACCAGAGTAATCGTAAATTTACTTGCCCATACCTAATTGTTGAGCTTTTTGATAAACTTTACCTTCAGTCAACAATGAAGGAGCAATAACTACTTCAACCTGCTGCATTTCTTTCAAATCCTTAGCTCCCAAAGTACCCATGCTTGTTTTAAGAGCGCCCAATAAATTATGTGTGCCATCGTCTAATAATGCTGGACCACGCAAAATTTGCTTGATAGTACCAGTAGTACCAACCTTAATCCGAGTACCTCGTGGCAAAACGGGACTAGGAGTAGCCATACCCCAATGATAGTCACGCCCTGGTGCTTCTGCAGCCCTAGCTATAGGCGAACCAATCATCACCCCATCAGCGCCACAAGCAATACATTTACAAATATCTCCGCCAGTAATCAAACCCCCATCAGCAATAACTGGGACATAATTCCCTGTTTCTTGGTAAAAATCATTTCGTGCTGCTGCACAGTCAGCTACAGCAGTAGCTTGAGGAACTCCTACACCTAAAACACCACGAGATGTACAAGCAGCACCAGGGCCAATACCTACTAGCACCCCTGCAGCTCCTACCTTCATTAAATTTAAGGCCACTTCATAAGTAACACAGTTACCTAAAACCACAGGCATAGGCATTTCTTGGCAAAGCTTAACCAAATCCAGGTTTTCCACTGACTCAGGTGAAAGAAATGCAGTGGAAACAACTGTTGCCTGGACAAACAATAAGTCTGCACCAGCATCAGCAACTACTTTCCTATATTTCAGTGCTCCCGCAGGGGTGAGGCTTACTGCTGCAATGCCGCCTTGGCTTTTGATTTCCTTAATTCTCTGAGAAATTAATTCCGGTTGAATTGGAGCTGAATAAAGTTCTTGCATTAAACCCACAAATTCATCTTTGCCCACAGAGCTAATTTTTTCTAATATTGGCACTGGGTCAGGATAGCGAGTTTGAATACCTTCTAAGTTGAGAACTCCCATTGCTCCTAACTCAGATAATAGAACGGCCATTTTAACATCAATTACTCCATCCATTGCACTAGCAATAATGGGAATTTCTCTTTCAATGCCACCGATGCTCCATCTAGTGTCTGCTAAACTTGGATCGATTGTCCGTTCCCCAGGAACTAGGGCAATTTCATCGATTCCGTAAGCTCTGCGAGCTGTTTTTCCACGTCCAATAAATATATCCACTACTTTTAGCTATTCCCAAGACAATTTTAGTTAGAGTATCAAATTCAGAGGTGTATTGGTCATTAAGTCAAAAGTCTAAAATTAAAAGTCAAACGCAAAATAATATGAACAGGAGTCAGGAGTTAGGAGTGAAGAAAGAAGAAGTAAAGAGAAAGTTTTTTTATCACTAATTATCTGGACATGATATTACTCAATTATCGGCACTATTATTTTCTCCTGACTTCTGAATTCTGAATTCTGAATTCTGAATTCTAAATTCTGACTATAGTTAAAAACCTTTAAATCCTAAGCCGGTTTCTCTTTGCTGAGGATGTTCTTTTTCTGTAAGTTGATTAATAGCAGTTTCGTTTTTATTCCCGACTTGGCTCAATATAATTCCAACTAAAATAATAGCTCCCCCGATATAGTGAGCAGCGATGGGTTTTTCTCCTAAAATTAAATAGGCTGCTATAACTCCAGCAATGGGATTAAATGCACTGGCAATAGAAGCATCAGAACTACTGGTTTTACTTAATCCTTTTAACCACAGAATTTGACCTATTACGATAATAACTGCGCTATAAATTAACATCCATTGCCATAAAAAAGGCGACAATAGTTCCATAAAATGACCGCTGCCATAAAAATATAATGCAGCTATAAAGAAGATAAAACTTCCAAAACCATTACGAATAATATTAAAAAATCCTACCGGAATTCGATGAAGACGTGCTTTGCTAATAGTATTAGAAATTGCCACAGCTACCGCTCCAATTGCTGCTAAAATTTCTCCTAAACTGATAGATATAGCGCTACAAGTTTAGGTTAGGACATTCCTAAATCCACCAAACCCACTC
>NZ_CEZPJD010000208.1:9041-10942 GCF_983059655.1 Okeania sp. | reverse complement strand
TACTTCTGATTTACCAATTTCAGTATCGGTAGATAAAAGAATAACTTGATGACTAGCAGAAGGGAAATAACGTTCTACTAAATTTTGACGGTGGGATGAATCTAATCTACCCAAAGGTGTATCAATAGCGACGGGTAAATGTCTACCAGAAACCCTTGCCAAACCCCACAAAAACGAAATTGCTAAAAGCTGTTTTTCTCCAGCAGAAATACGATGTTTAGGAACAACTTGCCCTTGATTATCGTAGAGAGAAAGAGCAAAATTATTAGTATCAATAGCCACGCGATGCACTAAATCTGATTTATGCAAAATATAGCGGAAACATTCAGTAACTTCCATTTCTAACTTATTCAATTTTTTCAAAGTTAACTTCTCCTTAAATATTTGCAAAGTTTTCTTCACTTTGCCAGAAGATTCAATGATATTTTGAATATTGTGACGTTCGATAGTTTCATCAGTATAGCTAAATAATTCCTTCTTTGTTTTAGTAATAGTATCCTCCAATTTTTTACGCTCGCTTTTACTATTTTCACAAGCAATATTTATCCTGGCTAACTCAGTTTGTGCCTCTTGTAAAGCAGTTTCCAAAATTTCATAAGCTTCTGGAGAAGCTGCACTTACCAACTGCTTTTCCAGAATATTAATTTCCACTTCTAAATCCTTGAGACGAGTTAAACTTTCCCTAGCATTTGTCCGACAATTTTCAATCTCATAGCGCAACAAATTTTCTAGTAAAGTTAGCGCCTCTTCATCTGCCAATAACCAAGGTTCATCACTTTGATTAATATCCTCTTCAATCATCAGATTTTCTTGATGAAGAAACCTTTGAATTTTACTAATTTTGCCAGCAGGAATAGACAACTCATTCAGATAATTAACTAAACGTCGGTCTCTTTCCTGAAAAGCATCTAAAGCTATTTCTGCTTCATGGCGTAAAATCTCTACATCACCTTGAGAACTTGCTTGTTCCAAAAGAGGAGAAATTAAAGCCAGAGGTAAAGCTCCTGCGGCAAGTTCAACCATTTCCTGACGAGCATTTTCCATCTCTAATTCGACATCTTGAAATTCTTGTTTTAACTGACTTCTTTCAGCAGCAATTTTTCCCCCTTCCGAGACAAATTTTCTCATAGCTTTTTTTTGCTTTTCTTGAGCTTTTGTTAATTGCTTTTCCAAATCTGCTAATTTTTCTGTAGCAACTTCCAAATCTCTCTTTTGTTGATGGAGTTTTTGTTCAATTTCCTCTAAATTTGCCATTTCTTTAGTCTTGGCAAATTGTTTCTTTTTCCGAGTCACCAAAATATCTAAATCTGCTGCGAGACGTTCGGCTAATTCTAATCCTAATAATGACTGAATTGCATCTACTACTAAAGGTGGTGGTGTTTCTAGTTCAGCTAATTCTTTTACTTGTTCTCCATCAAAGAGAAATAGATTAGAAATTCCCAAAGGTAAGAGATTTTCTATATATTCGTCCCAGGCATTTGCCAAGTAAGAATCAGGCCATTCACCATCAAGAATTCCCAAACTATCTTTGCCATCTTTAGGATTTTTTTCCCAGGTACGAACTACGCGATATTCTACAAGTTGGTCATCTTGAATATGTTCAAAAGCTAATTCAATGCGAGTTTTTTCTGTAGGTGGAGTATTGCGATTTACACATTGGGAAAGGAAGTCGCCATAAGTTAAATTTCCCCTAGTTGAACATTGGGCGCGATGACCGTAAAGTGCAAGGCGAATGGCATCTAAAAGAGTAGTTTTTCCTCCTCCATTCATACCTCCAAATAATATGATGGGGCAGGGGCGATCGGTAAGTGTCGGGCGGAGGTTTATTGTTTGTTTACCGGAGTAAGGTCCGAAATTTTGTAAGACGAGTTCTAGAAAAATCATTTTTTAGGGAATAGGGA
>NZ_CEZPJD010000208.1:0-8941 GCF_983059655.1 Okeania sp. | reverse complement strand
TAGGGAATAGGGAGTAAGAGGAAAGGTAGTGGGTTAACTAACTCAGAAGTTTCTACGGAATGCTCCGCAAACAGAAGTCAGGAGTCAGAAGTTATTTTTGTAACGAGGATTTGAGATCCGCTTCAAAAATATTGCGCCTTAAAAGGCGAGGTTTTAGACCCATAAACATAAGCGTAGCCATCCTTTTTGTGAATATGTTGACAATATTTGTGGCTAATTCCTTGTACTAAACCATTCTTGGTTTTGATGTTGAAACTGCCTGTAGTGCGTACAGCAACTCTCCCTACATAGACACCTTGTTTCTTACCTTTAGTCACAATAGCTTTGACGATATCCCCTGTTTGATATCCTTTAATAAACTTGAACCGGGGGACATAACGAACTGGAAATCCATATTTATCAGTACGACACATCTGACGTGAGCCATGTCCTGTGGCGATGACAATTAAAGGTTTTTTTACCTCCTTGATAATTAGCCGTTCAGGAGTAGAAATACCTACACAAGCTGCATCTAACCAATGAGTTTTAGGCAGGTTTTGACTACACCTATTGAATTTTGTTAACCCACCACTACCTACTTCTACAGGTAGTTCAGTTAACTTTAATTCGTTGTACAACTTCCACCGAGTTGCATTTACGGCTGCTGCATCAGCGAGTGGCTTCTTAGCTTGAGATAAAATCTGTTGCAGAACATTGGGCTTTCCAGATAAGAACTGTTCAATTTCTTGATTGGACTTGGCCTGATTGCAACTATGACAGGAAATAGCTAAATTAGAAACTCGATTGGAACCACCTTTAGATTTAGGAACAATGTGTTCTATTTCTAACTGGGTATCCGTCGCACCACAATAAGCGCATTTACGATGCCATTTTTCTAGTAAATATTCCCGAATTTCGTAACCAAAAAGTGTACCTTGTTGATACTCAACACCTGAAATTTCGGGGTTTTCTAATTTCTGAGTGTCGAACCTAACTAACTCTTGAGATATACCTGTAATGGGACATAATTGAGTTAGCTTTTTAACCCAAGTCAAGATATTTTGTATTCTTGACATTAAACTAGGGGGTAACCACCCGGACGACCTTTTTCTATTCAAGAATCTTGGCTGACGATAACGAGTTTTGCGATTTCTACGAGAACGTCTTAAAGTTCTACGTTTGGTTAAACTATCTCGAATTTGAAACCCTCTGTGAGTGAGTTCAGCTCCCCAGATTATTCTGTTGCTTTGAACAATTGCTAAACCAGTTATTTTTGCTCCGGGGTCTATTTTTAGTTGATGGTTGTGAGTAATTGGTTGACTTACCTCCTCAGTCAAAATGATTGTTAAGGGGTATCGACGTAGAACTTTAGCTTTGCCAGTTCTGAGTAAAATTCTAGCTCTGGCAGGCTTACAGGGGTCTAAAGGTTGTCGGTTTTTGTTAAGTACAAATACACGCATAATTGGTGTGTTCTCCTATTGCTAGGGTAAGGTTCGCTTTGACAATGTTTTAATCGCTTGTGAGGTTAGCCACACTTTCTTAACCCTCGCTCGAATGTTTAATGACTAACGGTAGAGCTACAGACTAGCGACGCATCCATAGGTACCATGACGATAAAAACGTAGGAGATTTTACTCCTGAGTCTGGTCAACTAGAGCTTAAAAAAGCCCACGCTATATTCCTTGATAATTAGCGCTGGGTTGTTGACAACTTTCTAGTCATTTCTAACTTCTGACTTCTGACGCGCGTTAATTCTCCCCCACTCCCCCACTCCCTTACTCAGTACCTGTCGAACTTTGACCAGAAAATTTCATATTTGCCCAACTTAATTGTTTCATTTTCTCTGAAACTTTTCCTTGCTCGACAGCTTCTTTTAAATCTCTTTTATTATGAGCGTTTTGAATAGCTTCTTCCTTGGAACGAGAACTTGTTTCAAAACATTGTTCGAGACTTTCATAAATTTTATATCGGTGAGACTTAATATAATACTGCCTCTCTGTATCTAACAGTTTTGCCATAAGTTCAAGGTGCATTTCATCCCCACTACATATTTCTTCTAATACTGACCATTCATCACTACCTAAAAGACTTATTCCTGCACCAGGACGACAGTCTTCAAATTTCTCTCCTGTTACTTCTTCATATATATGGGGTAAACTATCATCAAACTCATGTTTTTCCTCTAACCAAATGCGTCTAATTTCACTCAATTCTTCCAGAGAAATAAGAGTAATATCTTGCATACTTTCTGGAGCAGTTGCACGAATTTTTGTTTGAGCTTCTAACAGTTTTATCAGCCAATTTTCTCGCCATTCTTTAGTATATGGGCCATGAACTACATGAATCGACTTTTTATTATCTATTTCTCTTTCAAATAGTTGAACACCACCCCAAATTTTACGAAAATCTCTTTTGTCTTTATCTGGTTTAATATCTAACTCATTTCGTAGGTCTAATAAAGGCTGCATCCATTCTTTTTCCTCATCATTTTGAATCATTGCTTCCATAGATTTATCTTGACTAACCATTGTGCAAACCCAACACCCAAAACGAGAGTCTCCACAACTAGGAGTAGAAGTATCAATTACAAGAGGACATTCATTATCAGCAGTAGCGCCTCTATACATTGTAAATAAGTCTTTATTACTATTACCCCAAGGATTTTCCCATTGATTAATGTAAATCCAAACTTCATCATTTCGCCAATCTTCTATAGGAGTATAGACTAAAGAATTAGGTAAACCAGCATAAGGGCTAAGGCGATCGCGCAATCTACCAGTTTCATGTTTTGCCATTACTGAAGCACGCTTTGTACTTTCGGCTTTCCGAGTACCAAGAATCAAAATAACTTCTTGATAATTTCTCACTACTTCTCGTATAAAGTAGCTAGAAGGATTAATTTTTAGACGGGGAGTACACCAACGAAATTTATTTCTTGGTGCTGGATATCCTTTCCCTATTAAATTTACCCAAAATGTATCTTTAATTTCTGGGTACAGTAGGTGGGGTTCTATTGGTATTTTCTGATTTTCAGCAGCTAGTTTCATTTTGTTAATTGATTTGCGTACCCATGCAGAAACTATCGGATTTTCTACTAATGTGTCTGTGGTAATAACATAAATTTTTTTAGTTCTTTTTTTTAAAGGAAGTTTTGCAACTGCGTTCCATACAAGTTGCAAAACTGCTGTACTATCTTTTCCTCCTGAATATCCAATTATCCAAGGAATAGAATCTAAACAATATAGTTCTTGAATTTCTTGAGTTAATTTATCTATATCTTGAACTAAATCATCAGTATTACGCTGCGGAAATAAGGATGTTTGTATACCTGTCATTTTTATCAGACCTCTGAAATTTACTAAAAGACTTGAAATAATTTAAGATTTAAATACATTTTTTCTATGCCATTTTAGGGCTTCTTTGCGAGGAAGATATGATTCTAATTTTGGTAATATAATTGATTTTTCATTAAAGAATGTAATTGATTTGGTATAAGGTGACTCTTCTTGAAAATTACTAGCTACCAAAATTTTATAGTTACTATCTATGGTGAAAAGTCCTCGGTCAAATGCCCAATGATGATTTTTACCGAAAAATTGTGGGTATGCGCCTCCCCTTTTAAGGGGATAATAAGCGGTCGTTTGCGGAGCAGTCCGTTAGGATGGGATGGCGAGGTCTGCTCGCTGTCCGACCATCGACCAAGAGAAGAAAAATTTTCATCTCTTTGTCAATCCTATCCACTTTCAAGGAGAGGTAATTATTCATTATTCATTATTCATTGTTGAAAAAAGGATATTCCATTATTTAATTGATTGTCATTAAACTTAGCGAATGGTTTAATATGTGCTCCATCTACAATATTTTGAGTTAGCGATACAGTTACCTTGAGTCTACACAAAGCACATCTATAGTCATAGATATGTACCACAGCTTTACGAAAAAAAGCATCTCGAACTAAGGATTTTTTGATAGAGAATATTGGCATTTTTTCAATGCTGTGAATTTGTTTGATTTGTGGAGATTTATAATCCTGAACATTTTGATTGATTTTTAATATTTCCTCTATTTCTTGATGGCTTGATGAAAACCATTTAGATATCAGGACATCAATAATTTCTTTTCTCGCATCAGTTTCTTGCAGTAAATCAAATAACTCATCATCTAAATTTGCATAATCAAAAGCTTCTCTTAAACCAGAAATGCTGAGAGGACGACCTTTGAATTTTTCTGTATATTGAAGATGCCAAAATTTACATTTAGTATTTTGTAAGTGAAAAAAAGGTTGGGCAAAGTAACGTTCTTTAAAAGAATCAGATCCTAGTACATCCCAATATTTTTGGAAAGTCTCAACTAATTCATCTGAAATTGATATCCGGTTTTCTTTTATTACACCCTCTGCAACTAAATCTATAACCGATAAAAGTAAAATTGGTTGATAAAGTTTAGTACCTTGCTTTTTCGTTTCTCGAACATTAAGTTGAGAAAAACAATCACAATAGTATGCTAAATTCCGATAAATTTTTGATTCTTGATTTTCACTCATTTATAGCACTATGCAAAACATCTCAATGCTGTTTATTTATGTCCGACTACTTAGATAGTTCATTAATTGATAATGGATAATGGATATTGGATATGGCGAGGAGACCTCGCCATCCCATCCTAACGGACTGCTCCGCAAACGACCGCTGTCTTGGTTGATTGGATATGGCGAGGGGACCTCGCCATCCCTCAACCGCTTTTTTTCCCCTTAAAAGGGGAGGCTTCAAGGCGCGAATTATTTAATTATTAATTATTAATTATTCGGTAAAAATTTCAGTTTTTTTATCTACTTTTTGATTACCCGCAACTAATTTAGGATTGCTATATATTACAAAATCAACTCTATTTATAACCAGATACTATTAATATCTAGCCTCAATATTTCACTGATACCTCCCACACTAAAGTTTTACTTCTACAAAATAAATAGATTTGCCATTCCTCTGTTTTACAAGGAAAAATAAATTATTTAAAATCAACTGTTTATTTAGATGCTATCCCTATTTTGAGGATAGAAATAAGGAATGAATATTCATCGCTAATTTTTCATAAGTTACTATTGACATAATAAATATAGCAATCAGGAATGAGTTGTGAGAATTGAGATGTTACTTAAAAGTATAGAATATAGCAATTATTACATTCATATGATATGTTTTTTTCTTCTTCTCTGTTCCCTGTTCCCTAAAAGTTTTCAATATCTCACAACTCAAATCATATTGCTATAGCATATGATGGCTAAAAATTACTATACAATTAATGATTATACTAACTCAAAAGTTTTTAAAAACGTTTATTGACAAAAATTTATATATGTAGTAATTTTCAAAAATTATTAAAAATATTCCCTAAAATCAGCGATGAAAAAGACCAATAAACCCACCTCAGAAATAGCAAAAGAAATTTTAGAAAATGATAATCGAGAAAGAGAAGCGATCGCCATCCTATTAGACAAACATATAGGCAAAGATGACAGACTTTTAGTGCAAAAAACCATGATGGGAAATACAGAAGCTTACATTGGTTCCGTTACTCTAGAATGGTTAGATAGTCGTGTACGTTTTGCCTCTCAACTACCATTATTTCGGCAAAAATTTGATGTAGAAACAGATAATGTAATTCGTGACGCAGAAACAATAGATGAAATTCAACAACGTCCCCTAGATTGGTCTCGCCAAGCTCCATTAACCCTATATTTAGCAACAAGAAAAGCCCATAAATTTCCAGCAGTATTAGTAGTCATTAGCCCCAGTTGGGTAGATAATCCCAAAGCAGAAGAATGGAATAAAAATGGTAAAGCAAATAAATCTGCAACTGATTTTTTACCCCTAGATTCAACCGGAAAAGTAGGATTATTAGACCTGCGTTTAGAAGTAGCAGTATTTGCCCTAGACGGTCAACATCGACTCATGGGAATTCAAGGTTTAATGGAATTAATAAAAACAGGTAGGTTGCCTAGATATAACAAACAAAAAAAACCAGTAGGTGCAGCTATTAACATTGATGATTTAGCGGAAACCCATCATATTGAATTGCCAGAATTACAAAAATTAGCTTACGAACAAATAGGTATAGAATTTATTCCGGCAGTAGTAAAAGGAGAAAGTAGAGCACAGGCACGACGGAGAGTTAGGTCAGTTTTTGCTCATGTAAATTTGACGGCTGTAAAATTAAGTAAAGGGCAGTTGGCATTATTAAATGAGGATGATGGGTTTGCCATTGTGGCTAGAAAAACAGCAATTTATCATCCTTTATTGAAAGAGAAAGATGATAGAAATCCACGGGTGAATTGGGATAGTGCAACTGTGGCAACTAAGTCTACGGTTTTAACAACTCTTCAAGCAATTCAAGATATGTCCGAAAGATATTTAAAACCTCGTTATCCTCATTGGGAACCTTCTGATAAAGGTTTAATTCCGATGCGCCCTGAAGAAGAAGAGTTAGAAGAAGGACTAGAGGAATTTATGTTGTTTTGGAATTATTTATCTAATTTACCTAGTTATTCAAGATTAGAAAATGGTGCCGAAACTCCAGAATTGAGAAGATTTAGTTTTGAAATAAAGCCAGGAGAAGGTCATGTTTTATTTCGCCCTGTTGGACAAATTGCTTTTGCTGAAGCTCTAGGAATTTTAATATATAAAAAAGGCTTTTCTTTGGAGGAAGTTTTTCATAAATTAAATGAGTATGATGCAGATGGTGGTTTGAGTGGGATAGAATTTCCTGACTCTATTTGGTATGGGGTTTTATATGATTTTAATCGGAAGCGAATGTCGGTAGCTGGGAGAGATTTAGCGATGAGATTGTTTATCTATATATTAGGTGGAATTTCTGACAAAATGGAACGAGCAGGAATTCGTCGAGAGTTGGCAGAAGCAAGGAGAGTTGGGGATAATCAAGCTGTAGATTTTCTAGGTAAATTTGTGGAATTAAAAAAGGTAGGTTTACCGAAAATTTTGTCTTAAAGTATTAAAAAAAAGGCAACAGGAGGGAATAGTTGATTTATGTTTTGAATATTTTCAAATTCTTTAGACTAGCTTTAGTGCAATAAGCTACAAAAATTTATCTGCAATGAAAGCTGTTTGATACCAAGGGTAAAAAAAATAATGCTTTTGTGAGGTGAAACTTCAATTATTAAGTAATTAACACAACCGCAATGAAATTTTTGATAATTAGCACGCCAGTAGCGTATTAATAATTCTGATGTTTACTTCTCCCCCACTCCCCCACTCCCCTACTCCCCTACTCCCTTACTTAAGAATCAGTAATACTACGCTACAGAATATTATTTTCAACCATTACTCAATAAATATTTTTCTAAATACTCCCAATGTTGATGTCCATATTCTTCTCGTAATAAATCTTTCACATCAGCATTAATAACTAATTCTCCATCTTGATTATCTTGGAATAGTAGTCCATGAGTAAGTACCTCTTGTAAATTGGTCAGAGTATCTATTAAATTGGCGATCGAATAATGTTCTTCTACCCATTCAACAGGACTAGGTATTTCAGAATTAATATTTATTGGATTATTAGTATTAACTTCCATAATTTAATTTCAGTAAAAACCCTGAATTTCAATCAGTTGTTCAATCTTAATATATCATCTGATTATTCATACCGTAATTTCAGTGAGGCTAGTCAAGGTT
The DNA here is from genome assembly GCF_983059655.1 of Okeania sp. Classification (NCBI taxonomy): domain Bacteria; kingdom Bacillati; phylum Cyanobacteriota; class Cyanophyceae; order Oscillatoriales; family Microcoleaceae; genus Okeania; species Okeania sp. The sequence continues at coordinate 1,271 of NZ_CEZPJD010000208.1, read as the reverse complement.
TTATTGTGACAAATTTTGATGTTTTTTGCGATCTAGATCAATAGTATAGTGTGACCTCTTGTGGATCTACGGATGTTGAAGAAAATAATTGAAGCTACATAATGGAGAAGTGAGGATTAAGCAAAAGAAAAAAGTAAATGACTTTTTGTACCTATAGATTAGATCGATACATAACCTCTAGTCTATGAAGTAGTACAAATGTCGCAAATTAAGGAAGAATAAAAAAGTAAAAGTTTTTGCTTAAAGTAGGATTTGAGGACTTAGATAAGTACTTTATAATAACTAGATATTAGTATAAGTCTACTTATTGTCTGATTTGCGCTATCTAAAGCAGTAATGATTTAAAAAATATAATTACAATTGCTATAATAAAAATTTTATGGATAATATTTTTATTCAAATAGTTGCCTATCGCGATTTAGAATTAATCCCAACAGTAGAAGAAGCGATCGCCCATGCCACTCATCCTGAACGCCTCACTTTTGGCATTTGTTGGCAGTATGGTACGGATGAGGAAAAGGACTATATCAGCAAACTTAAAGGTATTAAAGATTGTCGTATTATTGCAGTGCCTGCTTCTGAAGCTCGTGGCGTAGGTTGGGCGAGGTCTTTAGTACAAAAGTTGTGGCAAAAGGAACGTTATACTCTACAAATTGATGCCCACATGAGATTTTTACCTGGCTGGGACATAGAATTGATTAAAATGCTGGAAATGTGTCCCAGTGAAAAACCTCTTTTGAGTACCTATCCTCCTGCTTATAGACCCCCTAGGGAATTGGTTGGGGATACGCCAAGTCGGTTAGAGGCAAAGGAGTTTGGAGATCCTGGTATTTTAAGTTTGAGAGCAATAGGCGATTTGAGTAAATGTAGTGTTCCACAATTAGGAGCTTTTGTTGCTGCTGGGTTTATTTTTGCAGATGGGTTAATTATTGAGGAAGTACCCTACGACTCAGAGATTTATTTTACTGGGGAAGAGGTGTTATTTGCTGCTAAAGCTTGGACAAGGGGATGGGATATTTATCATCCTAATCTTAGTGTTTGTTGGCATTTTTATAATACTGGTAAAAAGCGGGTTGTACATTGGGAAGATCATCAAGATTGGTGGGTACAAAATAAGATATCTGAATCTCGTTTTCGTCAGATTTTAGGTATGGAAACTGCTACGGAAGATTTTGGGATTTATGGTTTAGGAAATGTCAGAAGTTTGGCAGAGTATGAGGCGTTAGCTGGTGTGAGTTTTAAGGAACGTTGGTTTATTCGTTTTATGTAAG
>NZ_CEZPJD010000207.1:3387-10965 GCF_983059655.1 Okeania sp. | reverse complement strand
CCGCTTGGGTTAATGCGGATTAGTTGGAAACAACATAGTTCTTTGACAAATCCGTATTTTCGTAGCCTCTCTATTACAGGAGATACTGATAACTGATAACTGATAACTGATAACTGAAGAGACCCCCCCGCTTGGGTTAATGCGGATTAGTTGGAAACTCCGTAGGGGCCAACGGCCGTTGGCCCCTACTTTGTTTTACCGAAATGAAAAGCGCTGTATGATATTATGGTCTAGTTATTGTTTGCTATATTTTTTGATGTTGGGTTTATCCTACGGATAAGCTGGCGCTAACGTTCCTCAACCCAACCTACTCTTTATTAATTGCTATCTGTTTCGATCTGGAGGTTTTCTAGGTCTATTTCTCCTGATATTAGTCTTTGTAGGTTGGGTTAAGCGATATAGCTGCCGCTAGGCTCCGCCAACGCGCAACCCAAAAATAACTTATATTTTTACCAACAGTGTTATTGCATTAGCGGTAGGTTTGCATTAGCAAGGGAGTCTGACAAAACAGTTAATTCCTAATTTTTATCTCTAACTCCCCGAAGTAATTTTATCAATAATTTAGAGTTATAAAAGATTGCTTCGGGGTATTAATTTGTTGTGAGTTATATTAATTAATTATCAACCCTTCTCTCACACTGAGAAATAGGAATTATGTTAATTTTCCCGAAATGAGTCATCTTTAATTAATTCCTCAAACTCTGCAACTGAATTAACAGTAATTGTTTCTACAAGTAACTGTTTTAGCAAAGCTAAGTCATTAATTTCATTAATAGCTTTTATCAGAGTTTCTGGCAAACTATTAAAGCGTTTTTCCAGTAAGTCGAGAATATTTTGTCTGCAAGTTGCTTTTGCTCCTATTTCCTGACCTCTTTCGATAGCTAATTCTTCCATAGTGCTTAAAAATTCCATTCTTTGTTCCTCCTCATATTGATTAATTTTGTTAATTTTCCCGAAATGAGTCATCTTTAATTAATTCCTCAAACTCTGCAACTGAATTAACAGTAATTGTTTCTACAAGTAACTGTTTTAGCAAAGCTAAGTCATTAATTTCATTAATAGCTTTTATCAGAGTTTCTGGCAAACTATTAAAGCGTTTTTCCAGTAAGTCGAGAATATTTTGTCTGCAATTTTCTTTTGCTCCTATTTCTTCACCTATTTGCTGACCTCTTTGTTGACCTATTTGCTGACCTCTTTCCATAGCCAATTCTTCTATAGTGCTTAAAAATTCCATTCTCTGTTCCTCCTCATATTGATTAATTTTGCTTTGAAAGTTTGATTCTAATTCTGGGGGTAATGTCATCATTTTATCAATGAATTTAAACAAATTGATAATATCAAACTTGGTTAAACCCTTTTCGTATAAACTTCTAACTAATTCCCATTTCCATTGCTCTCTTTCTGTCAGGTTACTTGTGGTACTCTTAGTTTTCAAATGTGCCATTACTATCATAGCAAATGGATTATTATTCGATTCTAATTCCTCCCATTGATAATCTAAAAGTTTGACTATGGCAAAATCCAATCTCATTTGACTGTTTCCTAAACCATATTCATAGAAATTTGGTCGCCAAGATGGGTTTTCATCTCCCAGTATAGCTAAACTAATTACTGGTTTATTGTAAAGGTCAAAAGCTCGATAGTTATAAATAAACATTCGTTGACTAAATTCTCGGTCATACTGACTTTGCACTTCAATATGAATCAAAATTCAGATTTCTCGATCGTCCAATAACCAAGCTTGAAATAATTTATCGGCATAACGCTTTTCTGTTGTTGCCGAGGCTGTAATTTGTTCTAATTCTTTATCTAGAGAAACAGGTTTTTTTTGCCAGTTAATAGAGACATGAATTTCTGGATAAAAGAAGCTGAGGAAAGATTCAAAATATTCAGAAATTGCTGCTTTCCACGGTTCATCATAATTAGCGGTTATTTCTGTCATTTTATTGTCAATTGTAGAGATGAATCTTTGTAGGTTGGGTTAAGCGACAGCGCAACCCAACAATAACTAATTATATTCTTATCTAATTATTTGTTGGCTATATATCTTTGATTTTGGGTTAAGGAACCGAAATCCAACCTACTCTAATTCTATTTTTACATAATTTTTTGGGTTTTCTACTCTGGATTTTCTCCTGCTTGCTTAAGGGCAAAATTAATGACTGTTTCACTTAAACGAATATTCCGGTTAAGCATTTTTTGAATAGCAGTTTTTATCGATAAAGGGTAGCCTTTCTGTTTAGCTCGGAGCAAAATACCAATGGAACCTGTAACAGAAAGACCGCTTAATCTGGCAATTCTTCTGCCAACTATTTCATCAATACAAACTGTCTCAATATTTTCATTTAAAGCAAGTTGAATTACCGACGCTTCTCCTCGGTCGAGAGAGTTAAGAAGTAGGGGAGAAATATTGAGTATAGATGATGATTTTTGTAGCCAAGTATCAGCTTGAAATTCTGCAACAGCAAAATTATTTGTGCCCCCAACTAATATTTCTTGGCAAACTTCAAGAGGTACATGAACTTCGCTATAAAGTGACTGTAAAATTGTTAAGTCATTCACGGCAGCAATAAGAGCAATTAAAGGAGAAGTATTAATCACAATTTTTTGGGGATTAGGCATTGTTTAAGTCAGATAATAATTCAGCTTCACTAAGGTCAATTATGGGGACTTCATAATCGTTTAATTTTAGTAAAAATGTGACTCTATCTACCCCTATTAATGCTGCAGCCATCCCTGATGAAAGTTGTTTAAGTTCATATAATTTGACTGCCATTGCCCATTTAGCCTCTTGTTCAAATTGTTCTTTAGTTTTACCTAAAGCATCGGGAAATGTTTCGGGGTAGTTGATAATTAGTTGTAAAGACATTTAATCACCTTCATCAAAAAATAAAACTTCTAAATCTTGACCGACATTTTATTGTGAATTGTAGAGATAAATTCTTTCCTAATGAGTTTAAAGTTTATATTTAATGATTAATTCCTCCTCAAAATCAAAAACAGTTAAAGCTTTTTTTATCCTCTCAAATTTTTTCTTACTGTCTAGATGTGCTTCTATGAAATAGGTCTCATTAATAGGAGCAGCTTGTCTGCACTGGCTGGGGTCTTTTGTAATATTTAGCTTTTCCTTTAAATCGGAAGTAAAGAATGTTTGAGGTTGTATTTCAAACAATTGTTTCATCACTTCTAAATATAGTTTACTGACTTCTGATATTTCTATTTTCTTATCAAAAAAGATAGCGTACTCTAACTTTTTACCAGTAGGTTCTTCGGCATCAAAAATACTAACTTCATTAAAATCTATTTCAGTGTTAGTTTTAATTTCTGGAAATGACCATACTTGCAAAAATCTTTCAGCGATTCTTTTTAATCTCTCTTCAATTTCTTCTTTTCCCCATTTATCTATTTCGCTTAAATAGCGATTCAACCAAAGTCTACTATATTTATAACCTTGCTCTTCGCCATCTATATTCATATCTCTTTTAGAAGTAAATGTTTTATTTCCTAACTTACCATTATTGCCAGAAAGAGTTAAATTAGCAATAATATTCAAATAATTATCTTTAATCGAATTAAATTCTTCCGTTCCTAATTCTGCTTCCCACTGTGGCTCAGGATTTTGAGGAAATATATGTTCTATAGTAATGTCATTATTTTCTTCAATTTTGACAGGTTCCTTGTTTTGATAATTTTCTAATCGCTCTAAGCAATAAATTCTATTTTTTGCCTTGATGCCATACATATCTTTTTCTCGAAGAGCATTTATTACTTCATGATTTCTAGGAAATCTTTGGTAGCCTTTTTTATTAATCAAGGCTGATTGAATAGAAGTTAAATAATCTTCTGGATTAACATCTTCATAAAGGCGCATAAAAATTTTATTAAGTGAATTAGGTGCTAATCCAACAATAAATCTTCTCCATGTAAATGATTGAATTAACTCTAAGACATCAACAAATGTTTGTTTAGATATTAAACGGCTGGAATAGTCATCATATACTTTCAACATAAATGGATAAGTAACATTAATTTCTAAGCGATTAATATATTCTAATTGTAATCTAATTTCTCGTTATGGCTCATGAATAGGATTTACTAACTTGTGATAGTATTTGGCAAATTTTTTGATAGGCTTCAGATTATTTTCTACATCTTCAACGGTTGTTGATATTGGGTATTTTAATTTAAACTCTTGATAAACTTTATTTTTGTTAGGAATTTTCTTATTTTCAAGGGTTAAATAATCTCGAATGTAGTCAGAAACTTTAGTAGAGTTTTTGGATTCATCTCTGGCGTTTTTTTCAATAGATTTCCAATAATTTCTGTAAATATTTTCTTGTGATTTAGTTTTAAGACCCATTAATATATAGTTTCTGATTAAATCTGATTGAGATAATTCAAGACCTGTGGAATTCAGACTTTCAAATATTCTTTTGGGGTCGTCTTTTCCCCTTTCTAGAGATATTTCCACAAACATTAATTTATTCAATCCTGTCTGTATAATTTCATAGTTTTCTTCAGATATTCTAGAGCGAAAGTAGTTGAAATTATCAACTAACCGTGAGAAGTCTGAGTATTCTTCTTGATTGTCAGTATCTAATAGAGATTTTAAAATTTTCTCATTATTTTCTGTTGGTCTTAATTTTAATTTTTCTTCATCCTGAGCAAATTCATTAATTAGGTATGTCTTATTTATCCGATTAGCTAAAGCTTCCTTCTGCAATTCTTTTGCTAATCTGTAAAGAACTAAATAAATTAAAGTGACAGTGGTTAAACGTTGTTGCCCATCAATAATAGTTAGTTCCCTGATTCCTGAAACTGAGTAAATATCATCATGTATATAAACAATGCTTCCAATAAAGTGAGCATTTAGTTTTTCTTTTTCGCCAAGTTCAAAAATATCATCTAACAGTTGTTTACATTGAGCAGAACCCCAATCATAATTTCTTTGATAAATTGGGATAACAAATTGTGTATCATTTTGAGAGAGAAATCTATGGAGATTAACTTCGTTGGCTTTCATATCTAATTTCAAGCAGATGAGATAGATAAATTTATTTGTAAATCTTACTATGAAGCATAAAAATTAGCAAGAAAATCTGCTTGATATGTTTTTATCTATAAATATTCTTCTATATTTTCTCCGAGGGTCTACTTAAAGATTTTCATAAGTACTAGAAAAATATAATGTCGATCGGGTTTAGGTCTCTAACTTCCCAAAGCTCTTTTTCTTGTTCTGTATAATTTGCTGGTATTGCTTGATTAAATTATTTAAATCAAATATTGCTGAAGTTAAGGCTTTTAAGGATTTATTCCTTAACTAACTCATCAACGCTTTTATTAAGAAAATATACAAAAACATTAAAAATTTTCAATTGTCAGTTTTAATTTTTAGAGATATAATTATGTACCATAAATAGATAAACTTATCTATCTTATTCAGGAAATTAACCTCTAATAATTGTAGGTAAAAACTATCTTCAAATCAAACAAATATGATGCTTAAATATTGGAAACATTTTTTACTAGGATTATTCCTAGCTTTTGCCATTGCAGCTTGTGGTTTTTTTAACACAAGTTCAAAACAGGCAAAGTTACCCATGGTAGATTTAATTATTACTCCTCCACTACCGGAGTGGATAGAACAAATTAGTCCGACGGGAGAAGCGGAACTTTTAAGTCAAATTCGGATTCGGTTTAAAGAACCTTTAATTCCTTTGGAGACTTTAGATTCTCCAGAACAACAGGAGAAACTTAAAAAGTTTGAAATTTTCCCAGAATTACCTGGTCAATTCCGATTTTTGACTCCGAAAATGGTAGGGTTTCAACCTGCGGAGGCTTTGCCAAAGTCTACGAGAGTAAAAGTTACTTTGAAGGCTGGTTTATCCGACCTGAAAAATCATCAATTAGATGAAGATTTAGCCTGGACTTTCAATACTGAACCAGTTAAATTAACGAATTTACCAACTACTAAGCAGCAAAATAGAACACCACAACCAATTGATATAAATCCGACGTTAAAATTTACTTCAAATGTGGAGTTGGATGTAAATTCAATTGAGGAAAATTTAAAACTTTTACCAGAGGGAGAAACAGAAACTTTACCTTTGACAGTTAGTTTAGAAACATTGGAAACTAATGAGGAGGAAGAAGAAGTTATTACAGAAGAATTTGACTCTTCATTCCGTCAGTGGAATTATTCGATCGCTCCCCAAACTACTCTAGAAAAGGGTACTAAATATCGCCTGGAATTTGACTCGGGAATTGAACCTGTAAAAGGTAATTTACCCAGCCAAACACCTTTTGTCAGTGAAGTAGAAACTTATTCTGCTTTTGAATTTTCTGAACTGAAATTTTCCCAGGGTGGCGGTAGGTTTGTTAAAGGTAATCCCATGTTGGAATTTAATCATGGTGTTGTACCTGAATCAGCATTAGAAAATATTACTATTGAACCAGAACCAACAGAGACAAAAAATCTGATTCAAGCTTATGATGACTATAATGTTGTTAGTTTCAATCCTTGGGCATTTGAACCCGATACAAACTATACAATTACTATCGGCGCTAATCTCAAAGATAAATTCGGGCAAGTATTAGAAAAGCCTGTTACTTTGAATTATCAAACAGGAGATTTAGTCGGAAATCTTTCGGTACCTGTGGGTTTAAATATTTTTCCTTCTAGTCAGGATTTACAATTAAATATTTCCACAGTAAATTTGCCAGATTCGGAATATCAAGCAGCTTATCAAGTTATTAAACCAACAGATTTGGTTTACGCAGAATCGGCTTATCCCAGAAGAGATAGAAAAAATTTATTACCAGCAAATGAAAAGTGGCAAAACTATCCTGTTTCTGGTGAAAAAAATCAGATTAAAGAAGTAGCAGTTCCCCTCAGAGAACAACTAGGCGGTCAGACAGGAATGTTGGCTTATGGGGTAAAAGCACGGACGAGTTCTTATGAACAAAATGGTCAACAAAAATGGCAGGAACCAAAATTTTATGGATTGGTACAACTGACTAATTTGGGAGTATTTGCTCAGTGGTTTCCAGAGTCGGGAATTATTCGGGTAAATCATTTAGATGATGGTGCGCCTGTTGTGGCGGATGTGGAGATTTATCAATCTCAATTAAATGCTAAATCTCAGCCTAAACCTACTATTTGTGCCACGGGAAAAACTGATAAAAATGGTTTACTTACCCTCTCTCAAACCGACTTACAAAAATGTATGAACGGTCGGCGTTTTTCCCAAGCACCGGAATTATTAGTAATTGCCAAAGAAAACGAAGATTGGGCTTTTGCTAGAACTAAAGAATATAGTGGTACTTATGGTTATGGGATTTATTCTGGTTGGGATAGTGGCAAGGCTGAATCGCGGGGTACTATTTTTTCTGATAGAGAACTTTATCAACCAGGGGAAAAAGTTTGGTTGACTGGAGCTGCTTATTATTTGGAAAATGGTAACTTGAAACAAGCGGAAAATATGGATTATCAAGTAACTATAAATAATCCAGATGGAAATAAGACAAATTTAGGTACTCAGACTACTAATGAATTTGGTACTTTCTCTCTAGAAATTC
>NZ_CEZPJD010000207.1:0-3287 GCF_983059655.1 Okeania sp. | reverse complement strand
CGAGTAGATGTGGAAGTGACAGATATATCTAATCTTTCTGTGGCAGATACTCAAACTTTTACCGCCCTACCAAGTAACAAATTAATAGGTCTAAAAAGTAAATTTGTGGCCGATGCTAATAAAAAGTTTCCGGTAGAAGTTATTGTCACCGACTCTCAAGGAAAACCACTTTCTGGAGAAAATATTCAACTGGAATTACAACAAATGGAATATAGCAGCGTCACCCAAGTAGTGGCAGGTAGTCGCAACCCCAAATATCAGGTGGAATATAAAACTGTTGCGAGCCAGAAAGTCAGAAGTGGCAATAAACCCAAAACCGTCAACCTCACCCCCCCAGAATCAGGTAGTTATCGCATCCGAGCTAACTTTGCCAATGCTGAAAATGACATTACTGGCACCGATATTCAAATTTGGGCAACCGGAGCAAACCGCGTTTATTGGGGAGGTCGCAACGAAGACCGTCTAGAAATTAAACTCGACAAAGACACCTACAAACCAGGAGAAACAGCAACTGCTTTAATTCAGTCACCCTATCCAGAAGGGGAATTATATTTTGCCGTCGTCCGCGACAAACCACTCTATGAAAAAATCGTCAAAGTTACAGGTGGCGCGCCAGAAATTCAGTTTCAAGTGACAGAAGATATGTTACCCAATGCTGCGGTGGAGGCGGTATTAGTGCGGCAAGGTCAACCACTCGCAGAAGTCGAACCGGGAACTGTGGAAAATTTGATGAAAGTCGGTTTTACTCCATTCAAAATTAATTTGGCAGACAAATACTTAAATGTAGAAGTCACACCCCAACGTCCGGAAGCGCAACCGGGAGCTATGCAGACTGTGGAATTGGCAGTTAAAAATAATCAAGGGCAACCCACTAAAGGTCAGTTTACAGTAATGGTCGTAAATGAAGCGGTCTTGCAACTAAGCGGTCATCGTCCCCCAGACTTAGTCGAGACCGTTTACGCCGAACAACCAATATCAACCACTTTCAACGATAACCGTCCCGAAGTACAAATGGAGGCCATGTCATCCGCTCTGAGAAAAGGTTGGGGTTATGGCGGTGGCATATCATCTGCTGCATCTAGCACCCGCATTCGTACAGACTTTCAATCTTTAGCTTATTACAACGCTTCTGTAATTACAGATAATAAAGGTAAGGCAACAGTAACTTTTAAAATGCCAGACGATCTGACAACTTGGCGCGTGATGACTGTTGCCACAGATGGGAATTTGCATTTTGGCAACGGGGAAGCAACTTTTGTGACGACTCAACCATTAATGTTAAATCCAGTTTTGCCTCAGTTTGCTCGTATCGGCGATAAATTTGAGGGCGGCGTAACAGTTACGAATAATACTGGCAAAAAAGGAAGTCTCAAAATAGATGGGGAAGTTAGTCAGAATATTTTGTTTGCCGAAAATTCCCAAACTACCCAAAATTTACAAACCAGGATAGACTCAGGTACCAATGCTTACCGTTTCCCCATGGAAGCAAAACAAGTGGGTGAGGCAAAAGTGCAATTTACCACCGACTTGAATAACCGTGACACAGATGGGTTTGAAATTTCATTACCCGTCCAGTCATTGGCAGCCAGTGAAAGTGTAGTCGAGTCTGGCACAACTGACTCTCAAATACAAATTCCACTGAATATTACAGACAATGTAATGCCAGATGTCGGAGGTCTAGAAATTTCCATGGCAAGTACATTAATACCAGAAATTACTGCCCCCGCAAAAGCAGTCTTGAAAAAAGACCAATTACCATTTTTAGAGCCTACCGCCAGTCAATTAGCGATCGCCTCCAACCTCCAAATATTAGGTGAAAAATACGAGCAAGCATTTGTAGACTTCAACCCAGAGCAACAAGCAAAACAAGCATTAGAAAAATTAGAAAAGTTGCAACTGCCAGACGGAGGTTTTGGTTATTATCCAGGATGGGAAAAATCCAATCCTTATCTAACACCCTATGCAGCAGAAGCGATCGCCCAAGCAAAAAAAGCATTTCCAGATTTAGTAAATGGGGAAATGGTAAGTAGTCTGCGGAATTACTTAAACGTCATTTTGGCAGATCCAGGCAAAGATGAATATTGCAGCGAACAACTCTGTAAAAATCAAGTGCGCTTAGACGTTTTAATGGCATTGTCAGAATTAGGCGACACCCGCAATAGCTTCCTATCAGATATTTATCAACAACGGGAGAAATTATCTCAGGTAGACCAAATAAAACTAGCGCGCTATATATCCACCTTCCCCAAATGGCGCAAACAGTCAGAAGAAATGTTTAAGGAAATTCAGGAAAGCGTCTATGAAACCGGGCGTACTGCCACATTGAACATACCGCAAACCTGGGGATGGCTCAATTCAGACACTGCCGCTCAAGCTCAAGCATTGCGACTATTTATTACCCGCGACGCCAAACCAGAAATATTAGACCGACTATTACAAAGTCTGCTCAACCTCCGACGGGATGGCACCTGGCGCACAACCTATGATAACGCCCAAGCGCTGAAAGCATTAGTTACTTATAGCAATACCCAACCAGCTCCACCGAATTTCGTCGCCACCGCCAAATTATCAGGCAAACAATTAGATGCTGCCCGTTTTCAGGGTTATGAAAATCCAAATCTATCTTTGAATGTAGCAATGGATGGGTTGCCAAAAGGAGAATCAGATTTAGTATTGGAAAAATCTGGAGAAGGCAAATTGCACTATTTAGTCGAATACAGTTATCGCCTCCCAGGAAACCAACCAGGAAAGTATAACGGTTTGCGAGTAGCGCGGGAAATTCGTCTAGCAAATGAAACGTCCGTTTTACAACGAATGGATCTATCTGAAGTCGCGTCACCATTAGATGTCAGTGCAGGGCAAGTCTTTGATATTGGCATTGAAGTTATAACAGACCGCCCCGTAGACCATGTAATTATTCGCGACCCACTGCCAGCAGGTTTAGAAGCAGTTGACACCAGTTTCCAAACCGCCACTTCCGCTGTCAAAGCAAAAACAGATAGTTGGCAAATAGGATATCAACAGATATATCGCGATCGCATCGAAGCTTATGCAGACCGTTTAAACCCTGGCGTGTATAGCTTACATTATTTAGTCAGGTCAGTGACTCCCGGAACATATATTTGGCCTGGAGCAGAAGCACGGTTACAATATGCACCCGAAGAATTTGGGCGATCGGCAACAGCGACCTTAGTTGTGAAGTAGTATGTGACTTTAGGGTTTTAGGGTGCGTAATGCGTACCCTAATTAGGATCTGCTGAAAAAAATTGGTTGGTGGGGGGAGGACA
>NZ_CEZPJD010000206.1:0-11020 GCF_983059655.1 Okeania sp. | reverse complement strand
GCACATCAGAATTCTCATCCTCAAGCAGGGATAATAGAGCATTCACTACATCCTCGGAACTATTGCCTAATTTACCCAAAGCATAGGCTGCCCACCCACGCACATAAGAATCATCATCCCAAAGCAGCTCTAGTAGAGCATTAACTATATTCTCCGAACTGTTGCCTAATTCCCCCAAAGCTAAGGCTGTGTTCCCACGCACATCAAAATTCTCATCACCAAGCAAGGATAATAAAGCATTAACTACATCCTCTGAGCTGTTGCCTAAATTTCCCAAAGCTTCGGCTGCACTCAGACGCACATAAGAATCATCATCCCAAAGCAGCTCTAGTAGAGCATTAACTACTTCCTCTGAGCTGTTGCCTAAGTTGCTTAAAGCTAAGGCTGCCGTCGAACGCACACTAGAATTCTCATCCCCAAGAAGTGGAAATAGAGCCTTAACTACACCCTCCGAAGTGTTGCCTAATTCGCCCAAAGCTAAGGCTGCTGTCGAACGAACAAAAAAACTATCATCCCCAAGAAGTGGAAATAGAGCCTTAACTACACCCTCCGAAGTGTTGCCTAATTCACGCAAAGCACTGACTGCGCTCTCACGCACATCAGAATTGTCATCCTGAAGCAGTGGCAATATAGCCTGAACTACATCCTCCGAAATTTGATCCAATATGGCCGAATTGAAGCGCCGAAAAAAAACGATTATGGATTTCTTTTCATCCAAAAGCTTTTCTACAAACAATGGAATTACCCGATCTTTTTCTCCTAATCTAACTTGATATCCCCACAGTCGCCACTCATCAATTAAATCCGATCGCTCTTTCAACATTTCTAAAGCTTGCTCTTCAAAGTCAGTTTCACTCAAACTACAAAAAATTTGAAAAACCTGACTACGCACCCTATAACCAACCCGCTCATCTTTACTCACCTCCAACTCAACCAATGCCTCTAAAATTTCCTGCACCAACTTACCATCAGCTTTTCGCATCCCCTTCGGATTTTCTGCCAAACAATAACCAGCAAATAACAAATCCCGATGCAGCCATTCCTCATATTCGCTACCATTCTGCAAAATCATCCGAATAGCCTTTGCAGCAGCTTTAGGATTTTGTTCCGCTATCAGCAATAGTAAAACTTCGCGCCAGTGAGCATCGTGCAAATTCTCCCGAATACAACTCAAAATAATTCCTAAATCATACTCATTTTTTGCCCGATATTGAATCTCTTGAGCGCACAAATATTCTTGAAACGTTTTATGCACAAAAGCATAATAATCTTGCCCCTGCTCATTCAATAAACCAGTGCGCCCCTGAATCAACTCCAGAAATCTTCCTGTTTCTTCCTGTGCTTGATACAACTTTAAATCCTTTAATTCCCGAATCTCCCGGTTCAACTTTTCAATCAAGTCATCCTTATCTATCAAAGTACCACCCTCTTCCTCATTCCCAAATTTTCCCTGAGTATGTACCCAATGTGCCAACAATTCCATCAACCGTTTCAGATCGTCCATATCCAAATGCTTCAGTCGCTGCTGACTGCTCAATTCCTTGATTTCATCCCAAGAAACCAACAATGTCTCCACTGCTTTTTCATAAAGTTTATTCCTTTGCTTGGGCAAAACCGCCTGATACCGATGAATCAAAGCAATAATCGTCAATAACAACGGATTTCTTGCCAATAATTTAATCCGGTCATTCTCACCCAACGCTCTTTGTAAACTTTCCTTCCACCTTTGCGCTTGCTGTGGTTCTGCAAAACGACTATTGTACCAGTTATCAAGAAACAGGGAAATTTTTTCATCATCAAAAGACTGCATTTGATAGTGGGGAAATTCTGCTGTGTTGAAAAAGTCGCGCCGATAACCCACAGGGCGAGATGTGATAATTGCTGGATTTTTATCAAATTTCTGTAAAAAAGTCTCTATACGCTTCACAACATCATAACGTTTGCCTTCTTCCGCCACCTCATCCAAACCATCCAGTAATATCAAAGCTCTACCATCTTCCAACCAATGCTCAAAAAATCCTGTCGGCAAATCTTGGAGTGCCATATTTGTTTCAGCAAATACACGAATATGTTCCGGAATAGTTTTATCTAAATCTCTGACAAAATCTCGTATTCTGATTAGAATAGGCAACCAGTCACGATCGCGGTCTAAACCCAAAATTTGAGACTGTTTCTGTGCCAACATTAGAGCGAAATAACTCATTAAGGTTGTTTTACCAGAACCAGGTCCACCCAATATGACAAATTTTTGAGACTTATTTTCACTCAACAACTGAGAAGCTAAAAATTTACGACCAGAAGTATTTACCAAGAGTTTATTTTCTAGTTTTTCTGGAGTTTCTGCTAATAGAAAATCTTGTTTATAAGCCTCTTCCTTCACCTCTGGCATCACAAAAATATCAACTAAAATTTTTCTTTCTTCTTCTTGTGGCGCAACATTAATGCCAGCAAAAATAACATGATCTAACCAAGTGTTTAGCTGCGTAAAATAATCTTCTTTAGCAACTTGGAATTTAATATAAGTTGTGGTGTTTTGAAAATAAGCATTAACAAAGATTTCTATCCAGTTGGGTAGAATTGATTCAGTTAATTTAATATTTTTAGTTTCTGCTGCTTGTTTAAATATTTCAGTTAAAATTTTAATATCTGGTTTGCCTTGATTAGTTAAAGGCTTTTCCAATTCTGCTAAAACGCCAGAATTACTAAAATAATAATTTAAAAAATTATCAGTTCCAGACAAACCATCTTTTTTAGCTGAATAAAATAAACGCTGTTGTTCAGGGAATTTTTCTTCTTCTTTTTCCACAGCTTTTATTCCAGCTTCAATTGCTTTTTGTATGTCTGTTTTATTGATAAGTTGAAATCCTTTTTTAACAGCAACATTTGCCAAAGGTCCTGCAATTGGTGCTGCTATTTTGGCAATTGAAAATAAATCCATAATTTCACAATAGTCTATTCTAAATCTTTGGTATTAAATTATATATCAGTCCAGTAGGGTGCGTTAATGAAATGTAACGCACCTTAATTTATGAGTATTGGTATGAAAATGGAAATTTTAACGCATCGTCTATCCCATATGTTTCGGTGCGTTACGCTTTCCTTTCCTGCGGAATGCTTCGCAAACGGAATGCTGCGCAAACGCTAACACACCCTACCAAATTTTATTCATCCCAAATTCCTTGGGGTATTTCTGGACTCCCATCCCTTCCCCAATTTGCTGGATAAATTCCCTGAGCTATAAACCGATGAATACTGGAAAATTGCCAATCTTGGGGATTTGTACACAACCCATGTCGAACAGGATTATAATGAATATAATCACAATGGTTGGCAAAATCTTGTTCATCTCGAATCAAATGCTCCCAAAAACGACGCTGCCAAAGATTGCTTTCCTTTCGCTTTTGTCGTGACAGAGAAATTTCTCGATTAATAGCTAATTCTTGCCCATAATGTTTGGTAACATAAGTTTTAATTAGTCGCAATCTCATTGAAAAATCTCCATCATTGGGAGGCAAAGTCCACAGACAATGAAAATGCTCTGGTAGTAAAACAAAAGCATCAATAGAAAAAGGATGTTTCTCCTTTACCCTTTCGATCGCTTCTCTGAGAGCTTTTCTACCAACTTCGCCACACAGCCAAGTTTCTCTTTGATAAGTTACTTGAGTGATAAAATACGTTCCACCAGAAATATTAGGTCTTCTATAATTAGGCATTCCAATAAGTGATAAAAAAAGCTTTTGTTTGTAGTAGGGTTTTAGTAGGGTGCGTTAATGAAATGTAACGCACCTTATTTATGAGTATTTGTTTGAAAATAGAAATTTTAACGCACCGCCTATCCCTGATGTTTCGGTGCGTTATGCTTCGCTAACACACCCTACTGGACTTCTGAATTCTAACCACTGCATCATAATCATTCTGCGCTCTATTTTCATAATTAACCCTCGCTTCTGCCTCTTTATCTCCATAGAAAAAATTCAAAAGTGCAAACCTTAAACCAGATGTTACCGGAGTAGCTTCGTGCATCAAAGAAGAAGAAAAAATTACCGCACTACCAGTATCAGGTTTATAATAATGAGGTCCGTATTCTGGAAATCTTAAAAATCCTCCCTCATATTCACCCACATTCAAATTTAATGTCATTGCAAATATTCGATGTATTGTACCCGGCGTAGTATTATCTCGATGTGCATTAAAAAAACCACCAAGACTGCCATCATAACGAGCTATTCTATACCTTTCTTCTCTAGTAACATTAAAATTAAAAGCTTTTTTAATCTCTGGAAATATCCTTGACCTCATAATTTGATTTAAACTGGCAATAATTTCCTCATCTTTCACAAAATGGTCTCTTCTAATCTTATGAGCGTGGTCAATATATCCCACAGTTTTCTCACCTTTTTTACGCATAAAACCTGATTCATCATTACCTTTTGTATGCCAAATATCAATCAAGTAATTACAATATTCTAGAGGAAAAACATTAGGAATTAGCAGTACTGGAGCCTGCATCTGAATATGACGAGGTTCCTCTTTAGGCAGTATATCTTTAATGTCTTTTAATATTGCTTCAATACTACTTGATAAATATCTGAGATGATAAATTTTAACTATTTTTTGGTTAGGATCGAGTAAAAAAGCTACCCGGCTATATTGCATAGTTTCCTGGTCATTATCTCCAGGAAAACAAACACCATACTGACGACTGATTTTATTATTAGAATCTGACAGTAATGGAAAAGGAATATTATATTCTCTGGCAAATTTTTGACGAACTGCTGATGAGTCAGAACTAATTAGATGAACTTGTAAATTAAATTTATTAAAAGTAGGTATTAAGTCTCTAAATGCACAAGCTATCTCTTGACAAGCAGGAATTTCATCAGAGGCATAAAAAATTAGAATTGATGGCTTACCAGCTTTATCTCTTAAATATAATAATTCTCCTGACTGATCTGGTAAAGCAAAAGGAAGAGCAGGATCTCCTAAACATAATGTTTTTGTCGATGTAATCATTTTTTCAGTTACTAGTTATCAGTTACAGCAGATTCCAACTATATGAAGTACAGATATTAATAATTCAATGTTCTTAGTGCGAGCATCTTGCTCGCGCGTGTACCTAACCAAAGTGGAATCTGCTGTATCAGTTATAATAAAACTTACAGCGGATTTTTTATTAGCTAAGGTACACAAGTCGCGGGCAAGATGCTCGCAATACAAACATTTTAACATTTATATTTGTACCTCATTTATTTGAAATATTCTGTAAAACGGGCGATTGCTAACCATTTACCAGAAAACTTAGACGAACAGGACTTACGCATAACTACTATATTAGCGTTTACTGCTGACTACTGAACGCTGATAGCTATATTAACAAATAGGTTGCTTTCCTGGCTTCACTGCATGAATATACTCACTTCCAGAATTAGGCCAGCCGCGACGATAAGCTGCTAACTCTGGTTTTCCCCATCCTAACTGTAGTAGCATCTCCAGAAAATTAGATTTTTCCCACTTCAACATATTTGCCCATTCTGTACGTTGAGCGATCGCTTCTACATCTTGTATTTCTATTTTACGAAAATCTCGACCGCTACCCACACTTAAATATAAGTCCATCCCCATTGTCACCTGATTCCAGAAATTTAACACAGAAGCTTTTGCTGACTGCAAAATTTCTAGATCGCTCAATAACGCAATTAATTGTTCATGCACTACAGGAAAATTAATCGTCTTATCATTAACTGTCACCTGTCGCCACACAATACCAGAGACCAAATATTCTGTTTGATAGCGATGAACAGCAGCTTTAAAATCTTGATATGCAGTAAACTTTTGGAAAGCTTCTGGTTTGAGAAAATGGTCAACTACTGGGTTTCCCGTGCGGGGAGTTGCTGCCAAATTCAGGCGTTGGCCTTGCAGACAAGCTTGGCGCTCTTCAGCCAGGATATCTATTAGCTCGGTAGTGCTGTAGACCTTTGACATGAGGACATATTATAGTCAGGGTGGGATAAAATATCTTTATTGTGACATACTTTAGGTCATTTCAGTTATCAGTTATCAGTCAAAGAGGGGGTAGGGAGTAGGGGCGAATGCCATTCGCCCTTGCTATAAGTAGAGTCCCTGCGTAAATAAAGTGTACAGTCCAGTAGTGGTGTAACATACCTTAAGATGAATATAAGTGGGGCGGGCATCCTGCCTGCCCAAAAATATCAGGGATGGGAACGGGCGAACGGGCGAACGGGCGGCGAACGGGCGGCGAACGGGCAAGATGCCCATTCCACAAAACTATTAAGCAGACTGAGTATCGACCATTTGATTTTCCTGCCGGAGATAAGCTTCAATGAATGAGTCTAGCTCGCCATTCATTACATCTGTAATAGCAGTAGTTTCTTTTTGAGTTCGTAAATCTTTTACCATCTGATAAGGATGGAATACATAGTTACGAATTTGATTACCCCAAGCTGCTTCTACCATATCACCCCGAATCTCACCAATTTCTTGAGCGCGTTGCTCTTTGGCAATTATCAGTAATCTAGCTTTGAGCAATGCTAAAGCTTTTTCCTTATTTTGTAACTGACTGCGCTCTTGGGTACAACGCACAGCTAAACCAGTCGGAATATGAACAATGCGCACCGCTGTTTCAACTTTGTTGACGTTTTGACCACCCTTACCACCAGAGCGAGAAGTAGTAATTTCCAAATCTTTTTCTGGAATTTCCAACTCTACAGAATTATCTAGCACGGGCATCACTTCCACTCCAGCAAAACTGGTTTGACGTTTGCCATTGGCATTAAAAGGCGAAATTCTGACCAAGCGGTGAGTACCTTTTTCTGCTTTCAGATAACCGTAAGCATAGCGCCCGATAATTTCCAGAGTTGCAGACTTAATACCTGCTTCATCTCCCTCAGAAATTTCTGCCAACTGTACCTTATAGTTATGGCTTTCTCCCCAACGAGTATACATTCGCAACAACATTTCTGCCCAGTCTTGAGCATCTGTACCTCCAGCACCAGCATTAATACTAATAACTGCACCATTTTGGTCGTAGAGACCAGATAATAATTGCTGTAGTTCCCATCTGTCTAATTCCTGGTTGAGACCAGAGATAGTTGCTTGAGCTTCTTCTAATAAAGACTCATCTGTCTCTAGCTCCAATAACTCAAAGATCGCCCTAGTATCTTCTAGATTATTTTGCCATTGCTGATATTGCTGTAGATGGGATTTGAGGTCATTAAGCTCTTGCAGAGTATTTTGTGCCGTTGTTTGGTCATCCCAAAATTCCGGTTGAGCTGCAACTTGCTCTAAATCTTGAATTTTTGCTTTTAGTGCCGGAACGTCAAAGATAGTCCTGGGTTTTTCCCAGACGAGAGGACAAATTTTCAATTTCTCGTTTAATGTCTAATACTTCCATGGCGATCGCCTCCTTTCAATAGAAATTTGACACTCCCAACTATACAATAAAACCCGGTTGATTTTAGTGCTGGGTTTAGCACTAATACCGGGTTTAGCAAATTTTAGTATCGCTTCTGCTTGCTTTTAGTCCATCAAAGGGGGATTATACCTAAAATTGCTGAAAAGCTTATAGAAAGGGAAAGAGTTGCTTAGGACTTATGCGGATGATAAATCTTAGACAGGGAAATGTTTTTCTCACTGTTCCCTATTCCCTATTCCCTGATTTATAAATTAGTCGCGACTATTAATAGCTATCAAAAGTCGCAGAATAAAGATAAATAGGTTGATGTAAGTTAAGTACATCGAGAGAGCTGCAGGAATATACTGCTCGTCGCGATAAGTACGAGGCAAGATGTAAAAATCTACTACTGCAGCACCAGCAAATAGAAATACACCTACGCCAGAAATACCTATTTCTAACCAGCTTGGAGTATAAACACCGAAAAAGCTAAAAATAACTTGGCCCACAACTGCTACTAAGAGAGCCATTATTCCCAAGCTGACAGTTTTAGTCAAGGCCATGCCATCTTCTTCAGATAGATTTGAGCCTATTTGACGAGCTCCAATAAAAGTGACACCACAACCAAGGGCCGCAAAACCTACTCCCCCAATACCTACTCCTTGGGTGCTTAAGGCCACAAATACTAAACCACTCAGGGTATAGCCGGATAACAAGCTGTAAGTAGCTAATAAAGGTAGGGCTACGTTATTATTGCCTCTTTCCGCAATTCCACGGGCAATAAAAAATAATGCTAGTTCGCCGATCAGTGCTATCCAGAATGTGGTCATAAATAGACCAGGGTTAGACTGTAGCACTTGTAGGCCACCAAAAGTACCTACTGCTGTGAGAATTAGGCCACCACCTACAAAAGGTAGAGCGTTAGAAATCACATTAGGGCCAACTATGTTTTGACTTTGGGCCTCACGAATTGCTTGACGAAAATTGCTGGTATTAGCCATAAGAGTTTTCCTTAATTACAAAAAAGGACTTTTATCAAGAAAGGAGTCAGGAGTCAGGAATCAGAATTGAATTTCAGATCCTTACTCATTAATTTTGTGTCCTGGTATTGTACGTTGCCAATTCCAAGCCTCCTCTACTTTGATCTGACTTCTACATATTATTGTGACATTTTAGTTAGATTTTTGTCTTTAGCATATTATATTTCTTTTTGTCAGTGATCTGAAACATTCTTCGCAATAACTTGTTATATTCGATAAAAATTCACTTTAACATATCGGAAAATACTTAGTTACATACTTGAGTTGTTTGGATCAATTGTTAAATGAGTATGAAATCAATATACAACTGTTTTTTCTAGTTTTTGATACATATGAAGTAATTTAAATCAAATAATTCCATACGTCTATGACTATTAGCCTAGTTATTAATACTGGTATGCAAATGCAATAAAATAATGCTATATCTCCGTAAATACTTGGTTAAATTTCACAACATAGAGTAAATTTTGCAGTGGAGTTTTTTGAAGATTCAGTAAAGTCTCGCAAAAAGGGTTGCAATGCCTAAGTGAAATTAGCTAGATTATATTCGTGAGGGCAAGAGAGGTTCGCAAACCGCTAACACTACTAGAAAATATCAATCTTCAAGTTAAGTAGTTAAAAATATAAGAATCATTAAGTATGATCCTCATAATCACTGAGTAAACACATAATTAACTTATTAGGAGTCTAAAAAATGAAAAACCAAATCGTTGCTTCCATCGCTGCTCTTCCTTTCGCTTTAGGCACTGTGTTTGCTGGTGCAGACGTTGCTAATGCTTTCATTATTGAATTGGATGATGTTTTCGACATGGGTGGTGAACTTTCCTATGATGGTGAAGGTGGCGCTCTTGTTGGTACAGACCTAGTGCTAGATATGATATTGGGAATAGACACTCCTGCTAATTCAGGATTGGCACTCAACTGTATTGATTGTAAATTGAATTTTACAACAGGAGACAATATTCTTGAGGGTCCTCCTGTATATATATTCGGTGCTGGTGGTAGTCTAACAATTACAGGTACAGTTGAAACTCAGGGTGGTATGACAATTTTTGATGTTGCTGATGGTCCTTTTCTAACTGGTAGTTTTACTGAAGATGTAGTTGGCTTAGGTACTAGCAGTGCCCTGACCTTTACAAGTATAGGTGTTGATCAAATAGCTTCACAGATTACTAGTTATTTTGGTGTAAATACTAATGACTTTACGTTTGCACAAACAAGCATTGCAATGAGTGATGTTTCTATCTTAGGAAATGGCGGATTTGTTGGTGAGGTTGATGACGTTGATATGGTTAACAACGCTATTGTTCCCGAACCAGCTACATTATTCGGTCTAGGTGTAGTTACTGCAGGTTTAGTAACTAGCCGTCGCCAGAAAAACTCCTAAACTCAAAATTGATGATTGTATGTGCGATCGCTCTGGTCTAAACAATAATATCTACATTAGTCAAATTATCAGAGTACAGAAAAAAAAGCGATCGCTTGCTCCCACCTAACTATACATTTCAAATTAAAATTAATCTTCGGATACTGAGATTTTTACATTTACCTTGTGACAAAAAAATATTTGTTCAATCAAATTTAGAGCGGTCGCTAATGACCTCGTCATCGCTTATTAGTTCTAGAAATATTGTATGCAATACTCCGATGATTGATTCATTAGACATCTCCAAAAATCAAAAATAAAATCAATTCTTATCCATAAATTATCAATTATTCTTCCCTGTTCCCTGTTCCCTGTTCCCTGTTCCCTCTTTTCTGGAGATGTCTATTAGTGAATGATCGCCTCAGATATCTAGAAATGTTGAGAATCATCCAAAAACTAGCTAGTGCAGGATGGCAGAAATAACTAACCAGTTACAAAATACTAAAAGCTTTACCAATCAATAACTTTTGACTTTTGACTGTCTTGAGTGTGTCTTGCATTCTGGAGGGGCTGTGTGCAGAATCATTTCCGTACTTTATACGCCCCGTAGGAAACCTCAAAATTACACACTCGCTTTTGACTTGCGCGTAGTGGCACTAGAATAATTCAGTCAGTTGGCCCGTTAATATTAGTGTTAGGCCCTGAAGATATGAATCAAGAATACGTTACCAGAAATCTTCTCCATTCCAGTTGTGGCCTCGAACGGATTCTATCTCAAATCTAATAATCATCCCCTCATTTCCATTCAGTAAAGACTTTTGATCCCCTGTGAATTTGAAAAACTATTGTTTTATTTTTTTAGTCACTTGTCAAGATCTAGCTTCCTGGACTTCTAATTAACTTTTTCTTCTATACAATCTCTATACATTCTTAGTTATAAAAAATACCTGTTTTAGAGCGATCGCTAATTACATTGCGATCGCTTATCAGTTTTAGAAACATTCTATTGAATACTGCGACAATTGATTTATGAGTTAACGATGACCCCAGATATTAGAAGTGTTGAGAATCATCCAAAAACTAGCCAGGATAATTAAGTTGGTTGGCCCATTAATATTATGTATGTCCAGGAAATAAACTTGCTATTTATTTACAGCGCTTTTCATTTGAGTAGACCACAAAATTATTTTTGGCACTTAGAGT
>NZ_CEZPJD010000205.1:0-11024 GCF_983059655.1 Okeania sp. | reverse complement strand
GAGATTTTTGGCGAGGAGAAGAGGAAACATTAGCTGAATTTGCTTATCGTTTTACAGGTAGTTCTGACTTATATGCTTCTAATGGTAGGTTACCTCATGCGAGTATTAATTTTGTAACTGCCCATGATGGTTTTACTCTGAATGATTTAGTTAGTTATAACGAAAAACATAACGAAGCAAATGGGGAAGAAAATAATGATGGAGAAGAACATAATCGTTCTTGGAATTCTGGAGAAGAAGGAGAAACTGACGACCAAGAAGTGTTGGATTTAAGGAACCGTCAAAGGCGTAATTTTTTAGTAACTTTAATGTTGTCTCAAGGCGTACCAATGTTATTAGGTGGAGATGAATTTGGGCGGACGCAAAAAGGTAATAATAATGCCTATTGTCAGGATAATGAAATTTCTTGGTTGGATTGGAATTTACAGGTAGAAAATTCAGATTTATTAGATTTTACTCGACAGTTAATTTATTTCCGTTGTCAACATCCAGTATTTCATAGACGTAAGTGGTTTGAAGGTCGTGCTATTCATGGTTCGGATGTGAGTGATATAGGTTGGTATAATCCTGATGGTGGAGAAATGACTGAGGAACAATGGAATATTGATTTTGCTAAATCTATTGGAATCTTTTTAAATGGAGAAGAAATTCCTGCTAGTGGTGAGCGTGGGGAAAGGATTATTGATGATTGTTTTATGATATTTTTTAATGCTCATTATGAATTAATAGATTTTACAATTCCTCCTAAGTTTCAAGATAGAAGTTGGGTAGTTATTGTTGATACGAGTAAATCTCGCTTTGTGGAAAATGGTAAGCAATATCAAGGTGAAGTTCCTATTCCTGTGATGGAACGTTCAATTGTTGTTTTAAGGCGTTTGTAATTAATGGATAATTGATAATGGATAATTGATAATTAAGTACCAGGACAAAATTAATTGTGCATTTTTGATTGCTCTGTTATATATATCAAAGGATAAAAAACAAATTTATATACAAATAATTTTGTCTACTTATTTACCTATCCCTAAAAGGGATAGGATTGATTAAAAGGAAAAAAATTATTTTCTCTTGGTCGATTCAATATTTGTAAAAATACTTTTTTTCTATTCCCTGTTGTCTATTGCTTTTAAGGAAAAAGCAATAACTTTTTGGCTTTATTCAAAATTTAGATGCACCCAATGAATGAAACAATCATTCCTTTAATTTTCTGTTCAAATTGATTTTTAATTAGTAGGTTATCTGGAATTGGTAATTTACCGAGTGATATATATAAGTATTGCCACCAACAAATCAACATGGGAGAAGAAAGAATTTAAAGCTTAGGTATTATATATAGCAATATGATTTGAGTTGTGAGATATTGGAAACTTTTAGGCAACAGCTCATCTGGCAACAGGCAACAGAGAATAAGAAAAAAACGTATCATATTAATGTAATAATTGCTATATTCTGCACTTTTAAGGAACGCTTCAATTCTCACAACTCATTCCTGATTGCCATATCTGTGGTCTGTTAAGACTAAAGGATAAAGAATAGATTTTTCTATTCGTGTTGAATAAAATCAAAATAATCTGGTACTTCAATAAAAATGGCAAAAAACTATCTAAAAGCTATCGCTAAGGCAACTCGTACATTTGCTGGTCCTTTTGCAGCTCCTTTTGACGGTGTTCTTAGTCTCTATGAAGATGAACAAATGGAAAAACGTGAAGCTAAACTAGACGAAATGATTAATCAAGGGCAAAACCTGAGCCGTGAAGTTCTTGAAGAGATATTTATAGCTAGAAGTGAAATCAAAGAATTAAGAGAACAATTTATCTTGGGAATGGAAATTTGTTTTTATATTCTGGCTCAAAATACGGCATTACTATCTAGTCCTGATTTAGAAGAAAATCTTCCTTTTCTGATTGAACCATATAGGGAAAAGTTAGAAGCAAGTGGGTTGATTACAGATGAAGTTTTAGCTGATGAGCTTTATAAGTATTATGAGAAAGATACCCGACTTTTTTTAGCACATATTTCTGCTGATTTTCCTGTGGGAGAACTTCGCACTAATGAAGCTGTACCAGTTATTATTTCTGACTTTTTAACGAGGTTTTCTGGTCAGGAATTAAAGCAACAAGCTAAAATATTTAATGCTTTGAGTAAAAAAAATCCAGGTAGTAAACCTTTAAAGGTAAAAAGCTTGATGCTTCAAGAACAAGTGATTAATAAAATAGAGGGATGAGAAATTATTTATGGCTAGTTTATTTCAAGAGCTTCTAGAGGAGATTAGGAAAAGAAGAGGCAAATATGAGGATATTGAGGGGGAAATTATTAAGGAGCTTTTGCAAGTTTATAAAAGAGATCAGAGACTTTTGATAGAATTTCTAGAACGAGGAGGGTTTGATATTAGTAACTTGAAGCCAAATGAATCTCCGCGAGTAATTGTATCTGATTTTTTAAGTCAATGTAATGGTCTAGATATAAACAAATTATATAAAATTTTTAGTAAGTTACACGAGCAAAGTCCAGGTCTTACCTTCGTAAAAGAAATTAGAGATACATCAGAACAAGCTAAGAGTAAAAAATTTAATTTTTCTCGTACATATAAACCATCACTATACCCACCAATACCACCAATATCTCCCCCTCCTATAAAATCACCTACAGGTCAGCAGGTTGTAGAAAAAACCGAAGAAACCACTATTTTAAAACAAAATTTAGACCCAGAAATTTATGATGAATTAGAAAATTTTCTGCAAAAACAAAAGTGGAAAGAAGCTGATTTAGAAACGATGAGATTAATGATAGAAATTGCTGACAGTATTGAAAGTTCTAATCATTTTTCTAAAAATAGAGATTTGATAACATGGCTAAACCGTGAGGAAATAAAAAAAATACCTGATGAAGCGTTAAAAACCATAGATAAACTTTGGTTTAAATACAGCAACGGTAATTTTGGTTTCAGTGTACAAGCAAAAATTTGGTGCGAATGTAAAGGCAGGCAAGGAGAATTTAATTTTACAATTTACCAGAATAAATTTGCCAAATCTATCGGTTGGTATGATGGTAAAAACTGGATAAAAAAGTACGATAACTTTAATTTTTCTAGTAAAGCAATGCCAGGGCATCTTCCTTCTTTAAGTTTTCCCAATCCGAAAAATTACGAGATTAAATGGAATCTGTGGAAAGAAACTTTTGAGCATTTCTTACCACGTTTATTTATTTGTGAATTAATCTAACTAAATGAGGATTTAAAAATATGAAAAAAAACCTGATTTTGGCAAAAGCAGCTACCCTTCTAATCATAGCTACTATTAGTTCTTTGAATTTGGCAAATAAACCTAAAACACAAGCATTAGCAGAGGAATCTAATAGAGTATTGATCGATGAAAATTTCTCTCCTTCAAAGCTTTCAAACACAAATTTATCAACCCCAATTACCCAGCAAGTAAAAAGTTCTCTAAACACCCAGTCACCAACTCTTGTTTTAGCAAAAGTTCCAGGAATAGCAATCGCAGCAATTTTCCTACTTATTCTTATAGGTGGTATAGCAGTAGTAGTTGTTATCTGGAGAACAAGACTTAAGATTCAACCTAATGAAATTGGAATTTTATACAATAAATTTGCCTTAAATTCTTCTCTCGGCCTTCCTCCAGGTCTTGAAGCTAAAGTTATCTCTACTGGATTAAATTGGAAATATTCTTCTTTGATATATGACATTAAGACAGGCGAAGTTACTACAATTAATCAAGATGAAATTGGTTTGGTTGAAGCTAAATATGGAAAATCTTTGGAAAAGGGTGAAAACTTTGGTAGAAAAGTTGATTGTGATAATTTTCAGGATGCACAAAGTTTTTTGGAAAAAGGTGGTCAAGCTGGTAAACAACTTGTTCATCTAGAAGCAAATACATACTATATTAATACTGAAATATTCAATGTCCGAAAAGTTCCTTTAATTAAGATTCGTCCAGGAGAAATAGGACTGGTGATAGCTAACTATGGAGCTTTAATGCCAGTCGAACAAATATTAGGCAAAGTAGTAGAATGTAATGATTTTCAAGATGCAGAAGCATTTCTAAATAGTGGAGGACAAAAAGGTAAGCAGCTTGCTATTCTGACTACAGGAACATATAAGATTAATACTGATTTATTTACTGTAATTACTACTGATAATGCCCATGAACATAATGAACATCCAGAGAATTTAAAGGTTTGCAAAATTGATAAAGATAAGATTGGCATTGTAACTACAATGACTGGAAAAACTCTCCCTAAAGACGAAATTGCCGGACGAGAAATTGAGGGACATAATAATTATCAAGATGGGCATAAATTCTTAGACTTAGCAGGAGAAAGAGGTTTACAAGAAGAAGTTTTGAAAGAAGGAGAGTGGAATCTAAATCCTTGGTTTGTCAAAGTTGAGCAAGTACCAGTAACTAAAATTGAGCAAGAAGAAGTAGGAGTTGTTATCTCTTCTGTTGGAAAAAAATACAACAGACATGATGATGAGCAGAGTAGCTCCAAATATCAATTAGTTGATCCTGGATACAAGGGAGTTGAAAACAAACCTCTTACAGCTAATACTTATCCTATTAATACCAGAGTTAAAGAAGTGAAGCGAGTTCCAACTACCCAAATTATACTTAACTGGTCAGATGAGAAAAAAAATCGTTTTAATTATGATTATGAATTGAAAACAATTAAGCTAATTTCATTGGATGGTTATGAAATTTCTGTACAGTTTACTCAAATTATTCGTATTGCTCCTGAAAATGCTCCTAAGATGATTTTCCTAGTTGGTTCTGACGGAGAAGAAGACAAAAAATCTTATACTGATGAATTTGAGCAAACTGTTGTTAAATATCCAGCTATTAGAAATCTAGTTTCTCGTGTATTGGCAAGAGTCGTTTCTAGTTATTTTAGACAAGCTGCTACAGGTAAAACTGCTATTGAATTTCAAGAAGGAAGAGCTAGTTGTCAAGAGGAAGCAAAAATATATATCAACGATCGTCTGGCAGAAATTGGTGTTGAAGGATGTGACACTGTTATTGATGAAGTTAATTTACCTAAAGAATTAGATGAACATAGACAAAGAGTAGAGAAACAAAAGCAAGAGGAAAAAGAAGCTGAAGCAAAAGCCAAAGCAGAAAAACAACGTGGGGTACTTACTAAAGCAGAAAAAGATAGAGAAGAAATTATATTAGTAAGAGATGCTGAAATAAGGTCTAAAGTTTCTCAAATCGATGCTTATTCTAAATCACAGAAAGAACAATTAGATTTAGAAACATATCAGAAAGAGCTAGATATTAGAGCCGCTCAAGAAAAAACAATTAGTCAAATAAAGCTTGATGATCTTCGTGCCAGAATTGCTGCTCTTAGTCCCGAACTTTATGCTCAAATAGAAACACAAAGAAAATGGGCAGATGCACTGACTCAAGCGAAAATTACTTTGCCTCAAATTATGGTAACTGGTGGTAATAATAATGCTTCAGGAGACTCTGCGTCAAATTTATTGAATTTATTACAAATAGAACATTTAACTGGACTTGCAGGTCACCTTCAGCTTAACCAAGGAACATCCACACCGCTACTTTCCAAACCAGAAACAAAAAATTCCCTTCCCCCAAACCCAGAACAGAAAAGTTTACCAGCAAATTCTGCTGAACTTAAGATTCCAGTTGTTCTGGTATTAGATACATCTAGTTCTATGTCTGGTGAACGTATTGATTCCTTAAATGCTGGAATTGCTGCTTTTAAAAAAGAATTTGAACCGAGTAGCAAAATATCCCAATCTGTGGAATTAGCCATCATCACTTCTAATAGTAATGGGCAAGGAATTCAAAATTTTGTGAATATGGATAGATTTGCTCCATCTCCTTTCAAAGCTGAAGGAGAAACTATGATAGGTGAGGGAATTAATTTAGCATTGCAAAAAATAGACAATTATCAGGATAATTACCAAAGCAATAATATTCAGGACTCTCAAAAACCTTGGTTATTTTATATTATAGGTTTTCCTCCAACTGACCCAAATTGGCAAATATATTGATAAGGATTGGCAAAAATCAACACAGCGTGCTAAAGAAGCGGCAGAGGCAAATAAACTCAATTTTTTTCTAGTCGGTGTTCAGGGAGTAGATATGATTAACCTAAGAGAAATTGCTTCTCTACAACCACAATCCAAGTCGCTCAATGGTTTCCCTGAATTGTTCCACTGGATTGCTGAAAATATCAAAAAAGTTTCCAGGAATGAAGAAGGAACTCCTGCTATTTCAATTCTGCCTATTACAGAATTGGCACAAGATGAGGATTGATTATTAGACACTATTCTCTAGGGGCGAATAGCCATTCGCCTCTACAGTGGTCTACCAGAATGAAAACCGTTGTAATATTCTTATCTTCCCTTAAGAGAATTTATAGATAAGGATGAGCGATCGCCACACACCTTTCCCAAAATTCACCCAAAAACACCATATATAGTAGTCAAAAACTATAACGTTGCAGATACACAGTGTTTAGCCTTCCGATTTTTTTGTTTTGCCCGCTGCTGAATCACCTCCGGAGGTGGACCATAATCTCCGTTACTGAAATATACTCGCTCTACTATATTTCCCGGTTCTACTTCAATCCACAGACGGGCACCTCCGGCTTGACTTGTATTAGGTTTATGAGGTTGATAGACTATTTGACAAGGTCCGTGAATTTTCACCGCGTGACAATAATCTTTTTTGCCTCCTACTTTGACGGCGACTGCTGTATGAGAAGTTCCATGGTCTCGATTATAGTCTATAGTCTTTCGCAGAACATGGATAAAAGTATTCCCTGTGCGTTGATTTTTGTTCCAAGTTGGTTCTGGACCTCGACGACCAGGTGTAATTTCTGGCATTCCTCTATGATTTAGGGGAATTTGCCAAAGTCTTTTGACTTTACGCGCACCTATAACTCGGCCAGTATTTAGTAGAAAACGCAATCTACCTGTAGAGATATTTAAGAGAAAAGCTGCTTCGGTGGTACTCACTAATGAGACAGTCATAACTATAACGTTGTAGTTTTGGATAATTTAGCTAACATGAAAAGGAGAATTTAGAATTTTTTTTCAAAAAAGCAATTTTATTTTAAGAGGTTAATCGATTAACAGATAAAAATGTAGTCTAAAATTAGACAACATTATTGTGAAAAATTCAACGTCCTAAGAATCTATAAATCTATGATAATTGGTAGCCATTATTCAGCAGAAACAAATAAATGCCAATTTACTGTTTGGGCACCTCTACGAGAAAAGTTAGCTGTACATATTGTTCATCCCCAAGAAAAAATAATAGAACTTCAAAAAAATGAATGGGGATATTGGCAAGGAGAAGCAAAAGACATTGACCCGGAAACTCTCTACTTCTATCAATTAGACCGAGAAACTGACCGACCAGACCCTGCCTCTAACTGGCAACCCCAAGGAGTACATGGTCCTTCAAAAATAGTAGACCATCAAAAATTTACCTGGAATGATAGTTCTTGGCAAGGTATCCCCTTGGCAGAAATGATTATCTATGAACTTCATGTCGGTACCTTTACCCCCGAAGGAACTTTTGCAGCCATAATTCCCAGGTTGCCAGAATTAAAAGATTTAGGGATAAACGTTATAGAAATAATGCCAGTTGCCCAATTTCCAGGCGATCGCAACTGGGGCTACGATGGAGTTTATCTATATGGTGTCCAAGATTCTTATGGTGGGCCGGATGGTCTAAAGGAACTTGTTAATGCTTGTCATCAAATGGGCATTTCTGTAATTTTGGATGTTGTTTATAATCATTTTGGTCCAGAAGGTAATTATCTCTGGGATTATGGTCCTTATTTTACAGATAAATATCATACTCCTTGGGGTAATGCTGTTAATTTTGACGACGCATATAGTAATGAAGTGCGTAATTTTTTTATTGAAAATACTTTGTATTGGTTAGATAAATATCATATTGATGGTTTACGTTTAGATGCTATTCATGCCATTTATGACATGAGTGCCGAACCTTTTTTACAACAGTTAGCTGACCGAGTAGAAGAGTTTAGTAAAAATGGTAGTTGGAAACGTTATTTAATTGCGGAAAGTGACTTAAATGATGTGCGAGTTTTACGTTCAAAAGAGAATGGAGGGTTTGGTCACGATGCTCAATGGTGTGATGATTTTCACCACTCTTTACATAGTCTTTTAACTGGAGAAAGTTCTGGATATTATTCTGATTTTAAGAGTATAGAATCTCTGAAAAAGTCTTACAAACAAGGATATGTTTATACAGGAGAATATTCACCTCACCGTAAGAGAAATCATGGTAATTCAACCCTTGGTTTTGCTGGAGAAAAATTTGTAGTTTGTATTCAAAACCACGACCAAATAGGTAATAGGTTAATTGGAGAAAGATTATCAGCTCTAGTGAATTTTGAAGGATTAAAATTAGCAGCAGGAGCAGTTTTAATTTCTCCATTTGTACCAATGTTATTTATGGGAGAAGAGTATGGAGAAGAAAATCCTTTTATGTATTTTGTTAGTCATGGAGATCCTAATTTAGTTGAAGCAGTGAGAAAAGGTAGAGCAGAAGAATTTAAGTCTTTTAACTGGTCTGGAGAAGTACCCGATCCTCAAGGTGAAAAAGTATTTATGGACTCTAAATTAAATTGGGAAAAATCTAGGGAAGGTAAATATGGAGTTTTACGTTCTTTTTATAAACAGTTAATTGAGCTACGGAAAAAAAATCCAGTATTAGCTAAACTTGAAACCTCTCAAATAGAAGTACAAAGTTTGGCAGATAAAAATGTCTTATTGCTTCACAGGTGGGGAGAAAAAAGTAGTGTATTGAGTCTGATGAATTTTGAAAAGCAGTCTGTCACATTTGAACCTCAACTGCCTACAGGAAATTGGCAAAAGCTGATTAATTCCTCAGACCGAGAATGGATGGGAGAAGGTGCTGTTTTACCTGAAAAATTATTATCTGGACAAGCCGTGACAATTAATCCTTTAAGCTTTGCTCTTTATGAAACTTGATTGGAGCATTCCGCAGAGAATATACATTAGATATCTCCGGAAAAGAGGGAGTAGGGAGTAGGGAGTAAGCGGAAATAATTGATGATTTTTGCGCGATAATTGATTTTATACCAAATTCCAAAAAGGTCGCTACAGTATTAATCTCTAGATTCCTAGCAACAGAATAAAGCACTGTAGCAGTATTTTTTGAAAATGGTATTCTTTTTGAAGATCGCCAAATGTTGATTTTTAGGTTTAAAAGTTATGATGGCTAAAATAACCTATAATTGATGGTAATGTAATACTTAAAAACTAATGATAAATTTCCCAAAAAACGTTTTTTCTGAGTCTTTTCCAATTTTTCAAAAAATACCTCCTTCCATGACTTCCATAAGGGAAAGAAAAGTTCTTCAGTATTTCGCTCGTTGCCTTTACTCTGGTGCATGAGAAATAGTCGATCTTGGTTCAGGAGTAGCAGGAACAGTATATCCCTTTGCTTTGGGATTATCAAAAAATCAACAAGTATTAGAGAAAAAATCTAGAATTTATGCCTATGATGCTTTTACAACTCCAAAACAAAAAGTTGCAGCTAGAGGAGGACAAATTTATTTCCAAAATACTAGAGAAGCTCAAAAACAAGACTCCTACTTACACATATTTCAAAAAAATTGTAAGACTTTGATTGACTATGTTAATGTTTGTGATGGAGATATTACTACATTGTCATGGTTACATAAACCCATTGAGATTATTCACATTGATATAGCAAAAAAATTAAAAGTATGGCAACACATTGTCAAAGAGTTTTTTCCTGATTTCTGTGTCAATCAAACTATTGTTGTTAATCAAGATTTTTCTAGTTCGAGACTTCCTTGGCTAATTTATTCTACTGGTATAATTCTGCCCTATATTGAACTTTTTGATCGTGTAATTAATGGTGTTATATATTTTAAAGTAGTTCAATAAATACCATCAGTTATTCTTAGTAAACTTGCAGAAGATGATTTTAGTATTGCGGAGAAAATAGATGCAATTAATAAAATTATGGAGGTACTTGATGATTGTATTTTTTTCGGTAATGTTAACAAGGATTTAATGAAAGGACTTATGAAACTGGCAATTGCTTATATTTATTATTATTTTGGCGACAAACAAACATCTTCTACCTTGGCAGAATCACTAAAGAATAATCATGCTATTGTCAGGCATTGCTCCGGGTTCTTTCGGGAATTAGGCGTTTCTCTTAATTGAAGCTTAACTACTATCAATTTTTAACTAGGGCTTGCTGAAAAAGTCTTTTTTTCAGATGAGAAGCCAGAATTCAGAAGTCAGAATCCAGAAGTCAGGAGGAATGAGAATTATAGAAGAGGTAATCAGAAAAATCGTCCCAAGATTGTTCTTCCCCTATCTTGCCCAAAATGCGCTCCTTTTTGAGCTATTGGAGCTGAAAACCAGGTACTTTTTCAAGACCTAAAAAAGCTAAAACTTATATCAGTAAATGCTTTGAGATAATCAGCAAGCCCTAACTATATTTGGACTACATGAAAAATAAATATACAGTTTAATGTTTCAAAAAAATTTCTCTGTTAAACGTAAAATTTTGAACTTTTAAGAACTAATTAATCAACACTTATAGCAGTTTTCATGTGTCATAGAGTACAGAGATTTTGCCTGAAAGGCAGCGGGGGCTGGACTTTTGTAGTCAATATGAGTGAAAACTGCTATAATTATATCTATTTAACTATGGGAATTTCCATGACTACATTCATTATAGAATTTAATCTACTTATACTTATAGTTTTGACTTTGGCATTAGATAAAGTAGTAGTTTCATATTTAACCAAACTAGGAAATTTTCAGATTTATGCTTTTCCTAAATATTTGCCAAACAGATATTTATCTGTTCAACATAAACTTTTAAAATTTAATTAATCACAACTTAATTATCTCTATTTAACTATGCGAATTCCCATTACGACCTATAGAATTCAATTTACTCCTCATTTTGGCTTTGATGCAGCTAAAGTTATAG
>NZ_CEZPJD010000204.1:5043-11039 GCF_983059655.1 Okeania sp. | reverse complement strand
GCAGTGGTAATTGCTACTACTCTTAATAAACTAGCTAGACGGCTACAAAGTTTCAGAATAAATAGACCCCTAGCTCTATTAATCTCGGTCAGTCTATTTATACTAATAATTGTGATTTTTTTCTGGGTAGTTGTTCCACCTCTAGCGGAGCAGTTTCAACAGTTAATAACTATTGTTCCCTTGGGTATTAATAAATTAAATGATTGGTTGAATATACTTAAAGAGCAATTACCTATTCAACTTAGAGAGCAATTACCAAAAATTGATGTTAATGAAGTTATTACTCAACTACAACCTATCTTTAATCAACTAATTAATAATGCTGGAGAGTTTGTTGGTAATACTTTTGGAATATTTCTGAGTTTACTGCTAATTGTGGTTTTAACCATAATGATGTTGGTAAATCCAAGTGCCTACCGTCAAGCATTTATACGATTATTTCCCAATTTTTATCGACAACGAGTCAACCTAATTTTAAACTATTGTGAAATAGCCTTAGGAAGGTGGGTAATTGGTACTTTAATTAATATGAGTGTAATTGCTCTACTAAGTTTTATTAGTCTATCTATATTGCAGATTCCTCTTGCTTCAGCTCAAGCAATTTTGGCAGGGTTACTAACTTTAATGCCAAATATTGGACCCACTCTTAGTGTTATTCCACCGATGGCGATCGCTTTGATAGATTCTCCTTTAAAATCTGGTTTAGTTTTGTTGCTTTACATTATGATTCAACAAATTAAGGGTAATATTTTGACTCCTTATGTGATGGCGAAACAAGTTTCTTTGTTACCTGCTATTACGTTGATTTCCCAAGTATTTTTTGCTAGTTTTTTTGGATTTTCAGGACTTTTGCTTGCTTTACCTTTGACAATTATTGCTCGAGTCTGGATTCAAGAGTTATTAATTAAAGATATTCTCGATAATTGGCAAGTTGAAAATTTTTCATATGAAAGAAATACTGTAGATACTATCCCTGAATATTCTGAGGTAGATCGTAACGAGGTAGAAGATAAAATTGATTCTGAAGTAGAGATAGTAGAAGATAAAAGTACAGAAGATTTACCTAAATCTAGTTCAGAAGAAGAAATTTAATACTTTGTACCTTGTATAGCGTTTCTCAAGTTACTGAGGTATAGCGCAGGCAACAGGCAACAGGCAACAGGCAACAGGGGGAATAAATTGTCGATAGTATAAGACTTTTAGCGATTGGACACCTCCTGCAATTTGTAAATATACCAGCGCACACTGCTATATAGTTGTTTTTCTTGTTTTCTACTCCCTACTCCCTATTCCCTATTCCCTACTCCCTATCTATGAGAACAATTGCTGAAATTAACGACAAAATTATCAACAAAAAAGCCGTTGTGTCCACAGTAACAGAAGTCAAAACTAGAGTTGCTGAAACCAGTGTTACCCAGGTAGCAAAAGAAGTTGATGTAATTACCACTGGGACTTTTGAGCCAATGGAGTCCTCTGGAGCTATCATTAATTTAGGACATACTGACCCACCAATTAAAATTCGCTCCTGCTGGTTAGATGGTATTTCTGCTTATTCGGGCTTTGGGGCTGTAGATTTATATCTTGGTGCTACTCAAATACCTGAAGATGGTGAAGAATCTAAAGAAAGAGGTGGTGGTCATGTAATTGAAGACCTCATTGCAGGTAAACCTGTCCATCTTAGAGCAATTGGTCAAGTAACAGATTGTTATCCCAGAGCTACCTTTGAAACTACAATCACCCGTGAAACAATTAACCAGTTTTATTTATTCAATCCACGAAATTTATATCAAAATTTTATAGTTGGTGTGAACGGTGGCGATCGCCCTCTATTTACCTATCTTGGTCCTCTTATGCCAAATTTAGGTAATGCAGTTTATTCTAATACTGGTGCTATTTCTCCGCTATTTAATGACCCAGACTTACAAGTCATTGGTCTTGGTACTCGTATATTTCTGGGTGGCGGTATTGGATATATAACTTGGGAAGGTACTCAACACTTTCCTTTACAAAAACGTTTACCTAATCGTACTCCTATTGGACCTGCTGCTACTTTGGCCTTAATTGGTGATGCGAAACAAATGCAATCTAAATGGGTGCGTGGTTGTTATTTTAAAAATTATGGTCCTTCAATGATGTTGGGTGTGGGCATTCCTTTACCTGTTTTGAATGAGAAAGTAGTGGCTAACTGTACTATTCAAGACCAAGATATTGTGGCGCCGGTAGTAGATTTTTCTATTCCTCGGCGGGTGCGTCCAACTTTTGGTTTAGTTAGTTATGCTCAACTCAAGTCTGGTCGTATAAAAATAGA
Source organism: Okeania sp. (assembly GCF_983059655.1). NCBI lineage: Bacteria > Bacillati > Cyanobacteriota > Cyanophyceae > Oscillatoriales > Microcoleaceae > Okeania > Okeania sp. The sequence continues at coordinate 8,731 of NZ_CEZPJD010000204.1, read as the reverse complement.
AGGCAAACTTGTTAGAAGTGCCCCTCTTGCTAGTATTTTCCTTTCTCATCAAATTGCTTTAGAGTTAAAACAGTGGATTGAAGATGGAGAATTTACCCTAACTGAATCAGTTGCTCCAATTCCTATGGATAGAACTTTTTTACCATTTCTAGAAAGTTAATAAGGTATATTTCCTGTTCCCTACTCCCTACTTACAAATATTGAGTTAATTTAACACTTGATTCTAGAGTATTTTCTTTTTGATAATGTGAAATAACCCTTGTAATCAAGCTGAAACTAACTCGAAAAAACTTGGCAATTTGTCTATAGGAACTTTCACCTTCAGTATATGTTTCTAGGATTTTTTCTCTCAAGCCCATAAAATCAGGTTTTACACCAATTTGAAAAAAGAATGTTACTAATAATAAGTGCAATAAAAAGACTTTGCAGGAAATGTCTCTTTGAAAAAAAAGAGAATTTACGACCTGAAAAATGGTATGAAATATATTAATTCTGACTCCTGAATTCTGGATTATAAGAAATACCCTAGCTATTTGTAGGAAACATTTATCAAAATGGTATTATCGAGTCACACTTAGTTTTTTCTATTTTCTATAAGTTGTAGTCTATGTTTATGAAAACCGCTATAATATTAAAGATATTGATAATTTATTAAATACTCCTTTCTTTCCTTTTTCCCAAGTATGCTAATGATGAAAAAAATCTCACAATTTTGTCAGTCAAAACTCTAAAAAAACAAAAACAAATCATCCTACTCCTCTGCATTTTTATTTTTTTTAGTAGGTTTAGGAATAGGTTCCTTTCTAATTGGAGCTGAATTTACCGAATTATAATTCTGGGAAGTAGGTTTGCGAGAATAATTACTTCTTTTATTTTGATTAAATGTTTTCTTACCTTTAAATGGAGGTTTACGATGATTACTAACAAATAGACTGCCTATATCATTAGCATATTGAATAACAAGAAATGTATCCTGCCTTTGAATATGTAAATCCCAGAAATGATTCAGTGGACGATCGCCTAAATGACCTTTGAGCTTCAGTTTGAAAAACCTAGGAGTATCTTCATCTTTGCGAGGAGCTTGTTTAACTCTAACTATTACATATTCTTCTTCTTGAGATTGATAAATTACTTCTCCTCGGATAGAAAAATAACCATCATTTAAGCTTAATAAACTATCTATTTGATTATCATCATCAGTAACAATAGTAGTTTCTTGAGAATTATCTACATCTTCTAATGTTTCTGGGATTTCTTCACTTTGATTATCTTCATTAGTGGGAGAAATAATCAAAGAAGAAGTAACATTATTCTCTTCTTCATCTTTTAATTCAGTATTTTTGATTTTTCTTAGGGTTTCTGGTTCCCACACCCCCATAATTTGAATATGTAAGTCATCATTTTCTTGTCTAGTACGAGGATAAACAACCCAAAGATGTTCCTCTTCTAGGTCTAGATGATTTTTTAATAGACTCATTACTCGACCTAACAATACAGCATCTATTTCTGAACCATCAGGAGTTTGTAAACTGCCGCGTGTAAATTGTTCTGTAGAAGGTTGATAACGACCTCGAACTAAGCCTATAGCTCGATACTGTTTTGGCTCGCTTGGAGGAGCAATTGGATGTTGTCGCACAATTGTATTATCTTGATTAGAGGTATCAATTTCATTTTGAGCCAAATCTTGAGATTCCGAAGAATTTAATGGCTGATTATCTGTCACAGTTAAAGTATCAATATCTCGATCGTTTTCTTTGGCCATTTCTTGATCTGAAGATTCATTAGTTGATTTGACAAAGCTCTCATCAACTTCACCATGAATTGGTATAGAGAGGCTTTCTTTACTATCTACTTCGTGAATAGCTAGTTCACTAGGGTGGGCCTGGTTAGGTGTTGTAGAATTATTTGTGTTTTTGGAGTTATTAATAGAAGAATTCATAAAAAATTCCTAGGGCGAAGATACATCCCTAATTATGGGAATACAGAAAAATACTATATTAGAAATTTCAGTCTTAGGGCGTGTCAATAATTAGTTTAAATACCTAGATATCCAACAATAACATAGTTATTTTGGCCTTAATTGTTGATGTCGCTCAATATTTAGACAGTAATTGGACAATTAATCTAGGCTAGCACTTTAAACATAGATTATGAAAATTTTAGGTTTCTTTGAGCAAATGCTCAAGCAAGACCTACAGCTATAATTTTTGATTTTCATTGGTTAGTCAGTTCGACTTTTATTTCAGCCTACTTGAAAATTTAGTAAGTAGGTGGGCACGAAAAAACTAAGTATGTAACAAAAAGTAAAGTTGCTCTTAAACCTCTTTCCTTATGCCTTCTGCCTCCTGCCTTCAATCTAACGACAAATTTTCACGCCTACCTATTAGGTAGGTAGGATGATTAACCTTATTATTGTTATTCATCCAATTATATTGTTGATTAATCCGTAAGTTTTCAATAATTCTTGAATTCGTTTTGCTCGTTTACGCAGTATATCGTAGGAAATAAAAAAAATTGGACATATTTATAATAAATAAATTGTGGAAATAGTTTGACAGCTTGCTACAATAACACAAGCAATAATCAAGCTAATTTAATTTAATTATCATTAATTCTCAGCGAAATCCTGTACAAAACTTTTAACTTTCCTGGTGGGCAGTCCCGCGTTGTAATATTTGATTCAGCGCCGTATGGGAGAGCCAGAACATGGTATACTTATAGATACAGGGGGAGGGCATCACCTCTGTATAAACTGCAACTCCTTTGCGGGTTGAAGAATTCCGCTTTGTAGTTCAAGCATAACGTCGGGAGTATGTCAAGAGTAGGTTGCCTAGAAAAATGGTTAAGAAATCCATTATTCTCCAACTTTGATGTCGGCAAGGGGTCTCTCGTTATAAAAATGTTAACGGGAGGGGAATTGCCGACCAACAAATAAACCGCGTAGCGTCCGCTTAGAGCTTGCATCTTGTGCTTTTTTTATTGGTGATTATATCAGGAGTAGCGGTAATACGCACCTGAGAGAACCATGAAAACAAATAGCGAGTATGGGGTTCAATTGGCGAAGTTAAGCGTCAACCCGTGAAAATGTAAAACTCTTGAGGGAACTTTCTGGAGTACAGAATTGTTGAGTACAAAAAGGTGGTGGGTCTCATCATCTCTGTCTGGTGAGGGTTAAGTGGTTGGACTCCCTGTGAAACAGAAAGCCCGCGTCCGTGAGGTTGGGAAGCCTACATCAAATCAAAGATTATGATGTAGGAGAACGTCACAGCTCAAACCGCAGTTTGGGTTGGTCAGTCTGAATAAGTTCAGTAGAACGGAATTTAATCTCATGGTAGATAAACGTCGTGGTTTTTTGATGGCAGTGGTGGTATTGGTAATAATTGCTTTTTTAGGATTTTCTCTATCTCCTTTATTAGGGGGACTATTAGAGGCCAATCAAAATAATGGTCAATCTACTCCATCTTCAACTCAGACCCCTGTAGCAGATCGAGAAGCAGATCTGCTGGCACAAGCACGGGGTTATGAGTTAGTTTTACAAAGGGAACCAGATAATCAAACTGCACTACAAGGACTTTTACAGGTTAAATTAGAGTTAATTCAATCAGGAAAGGGTAATATTGAGGAGGTTATATCTCCATTAGAAAAATTATCTGAACTAAATCCTGGTAATACAGATTATAATGTACTG
>NZ_CEZPJD010000204.1:0-4943 GCF_983059655.1 Okeania sp. | reverse complement strand
ATTTTGGGGCAGGTTTATGCAGAGCAGAAACGCTACGATGAAGCGATCGCTGTTTATGATGAAGCAATTAAGGGCAATACTGAAGATTTTCGACCTGTTTTAGCTAAGGCAATTATGCTTAGAGAGCAAGGTAATAATGAAGCTGCTCAAGAGCTTTTTAATCAAGCAATAAATCTAGCTCCTGCGGGATTTAAAGATCAAATTAAGCGGGAGGTTTCGGCTAATTCTGGTTCTGAAGCACAAGCATCTCCAGAATCAAATTCCACTGAAACTAAGGTAGAAGAGTCAGAAAATAATTAGATGAGCATTAGCTCCAAATTAGTTAAATTCTAATATTAAACAATTTTTGATTTCAAAGATAAGATGTTTTTTACTTCCCTGGCGGGAAGTCCCGCGCTCTCCCGAAGGGGAGCGTCGTATGGGAAAGCCAGGGCCAAGAGTCGGATACCTCCACAAATAAAACCTTCCTATACCCTTGACAAGCTAGGAGGTATGCATGTTACTATCAAGGTCAACACAGGGGTAGGACATCACCTCTGTCAAAACAGCGGTCATTTTTTTCATGACTGAAGAATCCCGCGTTGTCGCGCTATGCGCAACGTCGGGAGTATGTCAATACATTGAACTCTGATAAATTATCAGGGTCTTTTTTTTGCAAGTAAATAGCTGGTACTAATTAACCCTACTCCCAATAATGTACCTGGATCTATTAGTGGTTGAGAGGTTTCTTGATGAGAATTAAGACTATATTTCCAATTTCCTACCTTTGCCATCATCAAGTCTGTTTGACTGTGGGTGTAAATAAATTTTAATTTTAAATTACTTTTTTGTAGCAGTAAAGTTATAAGTTTTGTAACTGCTATTGCCTCATTATTAACTTTCGAGTTAATAACATCATCAATTACAGTCGTAGGCTCTATTTTAATATCTGTTTGAGTTGCCTGAGCGGTTAAAAAAAATTCTGAGACATCATTAGCTGCCTGTGCTGAATTTATATCCATCGTGCTGCAGCTAAGAATAGTACTAATAGTTATAGAGGCTATTTTAATAAAAGGGTTTCTCATCTCAGTATATTCCACAATACTTAATGAATCTTTTTCAGCATAGAGATTTGTTCTGATTAAACTTTTATGAATTCTTTAATTCACATATCCTTAACTGGACCAAGTTAGAATAACTTTTCTCTCAACAGTATTATTACTGAGGCTCTACTTTCATAATACAACCTCTGTTTAAACCTGCGTACTGATAAAATAACGGATAAATTATGATTTAGATCGTTGACAAAATAACTTTTTCATGCGTATTTATCCGTAATTGAGTATTTCATTTTTGTAAGCTCTAAGTATATATACAGATATAAATAAGTATGGAGCTCAGTAGTTGAGTGGGAGAATTTAGTTGAAGACTATCTATAGTTGAGTGGGAGAATTTAGTTGAAGACTATCTATTTAATGCATTGGACGTTTGACACATTCTGGATGGACTACTAGCTCCAGAAAATAAACTTGCCCTTTATTGGCTATAAGCCAGTGCAGAATGGCTGAAATAACTGACAGAGTTACAAAATCTTAAAAGCCTTACTAATTAATACTTCTGACTTCCGCGTAGCAGCACTAGGGTTGTAAAAGTAACTCAAAAAATCATTTTCAGTGAAGTATATTTTTGACGGGCAAGATTTCCGAACTTTATCTTTAATATTTGTACCTGATATACCAGCTAATCTATTATAATTTTTTTCTAATCAAGAGTTTAAATATATAGCGTTTCCCAAAGTCGTGAGGTGCAGTTAGTTATCTTTTTGTCTTTTTATTCCCTGTTCCCTGTTCCCTATTCCCTGTTCCCTCAAACCTAAAATTTTGTACCTCATAAGTGTGGGAATTGCTATAGAATAGTTTAATCATAATGACAAACCTTAACAAATTTCAGTGTTGGCAAAGACGAGCAGCAGCTATATCTCCATACCAAAAAGCTCTAAATTTCCTGCTAATTAAATTCATTATTTTTGAATTTTTATTAGTTCTAGTTTATCTTGGCAGTATCTTGATTAGGGGTAAATCCTATCCCTTATTTGACATGAATGGTCAAATGACTATTTCTTCTCTCTTACAAGCATTACATTTATTGATAATTGGATCGATCCCTTTGATATTACTTTTCAAAGAATGTCATTCTCACATTCCTCCTTCTCGCTGGTTTAAATTAACCTTTGCGATGCTCTTAATTTACGGTGCTATTGATGAAGTATTTAAAATTCATCTACAACTAAAAAACTGGATTCCTTGGTTAGGCGAACGTGGCTGGCTGCAAATATATATAGTTATTTTTATTATGCCTTTGATTGTCTTTTACTCAGACTTGAAATTTTTGTGGCGTTCCCATCCTCGAGAAACTTTTTTAGCATTACTAGGAATGTTGATTTTTGCTATTGGAGGATTTGGAGCTGAAATTTTTAAAGATATTGCTCAACCTTTGCTCAGTTTATTATTTACACAAGATTTTTTAATGAGTTTTATTGAAAAAGTTCGCATTGCTTTTGAAGAATTTTTTGAACTAATTGGTGAAAATTTAATTGCCTATGGATTTCTACTTTTTCTGGGTAAAAGATTAAATAAAAATCGCCAAACGGTTAGCCCAGAAGTCGCAAATACTCAACCTTAATACAAACATCAATTGCTAGATTTAAACCAGCATCTAATGCTTTATTTGCTGATTGCCAATCTTTAACACCTAGCTGAGTCCAAATAGTTTTGGCATGGATAGCGATCGCTGAGTCTACTATTTCTGGCAAATATTCAGAACTGCGGAAAACATTAACAATATCCACAGGTTCAGGAATATCTGTTAAAGCAGCATAACTAGGTTGACCATCAATTTCTTTAACTACTGGATTAACAGGATAAATTTGATAACCTACCTCTCGTAAAAACCTAGCTATTTGATAGCTAGTACGAATTGGTTTATCAGAATGACCCACAACAGCAATTACTTGAGAATTTGTTAGTACCTCTCGCTTCAGACGATCGTTAGTATTCAAATTGACCATAATTTTGTTGAATAAGCAATACACTCTAAATAGAACAATATAATGATACAGTACAAATTAATTTTTTATCCAAAATTTATAATATTTTGATAATTAGTTATGACCGAAACAATTATGGTCAATAATCTCCTCTTTTATGGGGATAAAAAAAGAGAATATTCTAGATTTTAAGTTTCTAGTTGAAGCAAGAGTTACTTAAATTTCGTAGTTCCGATCGTAGAAGACTAACTGATAACTGAAATGACGAAATTTAGTAGTGAGTATTCGCGTTGAATTTCTACAAAATAGCCCTTTTTTTAATTAGATGCTAGAATTTTTTTTCCTCTATAGCATCAGACCGATAAGCACTATTTAAACCATTGAAAATTATCATTTAATCATTACCGAAAAATCCTGGTTTAAAGCCTCCCCTTTTAAGGAGATAAAAAGCGGTAGATAGATGGTGAGGAAACCTCGCTATGCGTAAGCATTCAGCTATTAGCAGTCAGCTATCAGCAACAAGACTCTATCTTATGGGACAGTATTTAAATTAACAACTTACTTTAAGGGAAAGGGAGGCAACTTTTGTGGTAAAACAATTAATCAAGCTTTTATCGTCAACTAAAAGCAATAGCTGATAGCTGATGGCTGACCGCTGAATGCTTACCGCTATGCTATCTCTATGAGACCAAGATAAAAGAGAATATTCCAAATTTTAAGCCTTCTTATTGCAGATGTACTGATAACTGAAATAAGCAATTACCAACAATAATGAACAAACCAATTAATATCTTCGAGTATGGATCTTTGGCAACACAACATTTATCTCAAATGGCACTAGATTATTATGCTAGTGGTGCATGGGATGAAATTACCTTGCAAGATAATCGTACTGCTTATGAACGATATAAATTACGACCTCGAATGTTAGTAAATGTTAGCCAGCGAAATTTAACTACAAAAATTCTGGGACAACATATTAAAATGCCAATTTTAATTGCCCCTATGGCTTTTCAATGTTTAGCACATCCAGAAGGAGAATTAGCAACAGCAAGAGTAGCAGCAGATTTAGGTACAATAATGGTATTAAGTACCATGTCCACTAAAAGTTTAGAAGATGTGGCATTAGCTCCAAATGTGTCAAAAAAATTTTGGTTTCAACTCTATGTACATCGCGATCGCGCTATAACTCGTGCTTTAGTAGAAAGAGCTGAAGCTGCAGGTTATCAAGCATTATGCTTAACAGTTGATGCGCCAATTTTGGGAATAAGAGAACGCGATCGCCGAAATAAGTTTACTTTACCATCTGACATGGAATTAGCTAACTTAACATCGATGACAAATTTAGTAATTCCTCCAACAGAAGATGAGTCTGGGTTATTTACTTATTTTGCCGATCAACTAGATCCAGCTCTTACCTGGGGAGATATAGACTGGTTGCAGTCACTGACATCATTACCTATAGTAGTTAAAGGCATTTTGCGTGGAGATGATGCCATTCGAGCTGTAGAGCATGGGGCAAAAGGCATTATTGTTTCTAATCATGGAGGTAGGCAGTTAGATGGAGCGATCGCCACTCTTGATGCTCTCTCAGAAGTAGTTGCAGCAGTGGGACATCAAGTTGATGTACTGATGGATGGAGGTATACGCAGGGGTACAGATATTCTCAAAGCATTAGCATTGGGGGCAAAAGCGGTTTTAATTGGGCGTCCGGTTTTGTGGGGACTAGCAGTGAATGGAGAAGCAGGGGCACATCATTTGTTAGAGCTATTGCGCGATGAGTTAGAAGTGGCAATGGCATTGAGTGGTTGTGCTAAGATAGAAGATATAGACTCCAGTTTAGTTTGTTATATTTAAATTGAACAGGACTTACGCAAAGACACTATATATAGTGCCTACTAATTTAGGCGATCGCCGT